>NZ_JABXEM010000169.1:0-25392 GCF_013372595.1 Myxococcus sp. AM011 | reverse complement strand
GGCTGGGCCTGCGCCACATCTTCGAGGGCGTGGATCATCTCGCCTTCCTGCTGGCGGTGCTGTTGGTGGGGGGCGGGCTCAAGCGGGTGCTGCTCCTGGTGACGTCCTTCACGGTGGCGCACTCGCTCACGCTGGGGGCCACCGCGCTTGGCTGGATAGTCCTCGACGAGGGCCGGGTGCGCTGGGTGGAGGCCGCCATCGCCGCGTCCATCATCTACGTGGCGGCGGAGAACCTGGTGCTGAAGGAGCACCGCCACCGCGCGCTCATCACCTTCCTCTTCGGGCTGGTGCACGGCTTCGGCTTCGCGAGCGTGCTGGCGGGCTATGGCCTGGGAGACTCGGTGGTGAAGGGGCTGCTCGGCTTCAACCTGGGCGTGGAGCTGGGGCAGGCGATTGTCGTGGTGGTGTTGCTGCCGCCGCTGCGCATGCTCCAGCGCAGGCCCGGGCTGCACCGGGGGGCGGTGCGAGTGTTGTCCGTGTGCATCCTCGCGGCTGGTGGTTACTGGATGGTCGAGCGCGCACTCGGTTGAATCCGGAGACACCCATCCCTACGTTGGGCTCGAAGTGGGTAGGGATCGGGGGACGTAGATGGGTGCGAGGCATACCCGGCTGGCCGCGGCACTGGCGGCCGCGTGGGAGGCGGAGGTCGTCTCCGCCCGGCGGATGACGATGCTCGCCGAGCGGATCATGGATGCGAGGGTCCGCGCGAGGCTGATGGTGCTCGCCGCCTTCTGCCGAGCGCACGCCTCGCGGTTGCTCGCGCGACTGGCGGCGCTGGGACGGGGGCCCCTGCCGGTGCCCCCAGAGGAGATTGAACTGGACGCGGACACGCTCAAGGAGCTGCGGCGGGAGGGCGCCTTCGCCCGAGCCTCCGCCGCGCGCTACGAGACGACCGCGGAGCTGGCCCGGCAGCAGGCGGACCTGTCCTCCGCGTGGGTCTGCGAGCTCAACCGCACCGAGGAGCAGGATCGCGCCCGGGAGCTGCTCGCCCTGGCCGAAGGACCCCTGGCCGCGACCACCATGGCCAGCTCCACCGCCGCCGCCGCGCCCGCCGACTCCTGAAAACGAGCGTCGGGCGCTCGCTCTCCCGGTGACAGTCCCGGCTTTTTGGGCGTAGAAATCCGCCCATGGCGAAGGAGAGCTACGACGATCTCATCTTTCAGCTCGGCGACCTCGCCCGGGACAGACTCCCGGGCAAGCCGAACTGCCCCCGCTCCATGGACCGCGTCTACAAGGCGGAGGAGGCGGTGGTGGCGCGCCGTGACGAACTGGCGGCGTTCGAGCAGGAGATGAACGACGAGGACGCCACCTATCAGGCGTTCCTCGACGAGCAGGAAGCGGAGAAGGTCGGCCTCCAGGCCTCCGTCCGCAAGTGGAAGAAGGCGGTGGATGCCATCGACGGCAAGGTGAAGGACCTGCGCAAGACGCTCGCCACCAAGCGCGCGGAGCTGCGCTACGCCGCCGATGGCCTCCTCAAGCTGGAGGCGAAGATCTCCGACATGGAGCTGACGCGGCAGGACGTCTCCCGCATCGACGTCGCTCGCACCAACCTCAAGAAGAACCGACTGACGCAGATGCGGCTCGGCCGGGAGGTCGAGGATCTGGACGAGCGGCTGTCCACCGCCCTCACCCCGGAGCCCGGGCAGCCCGGCTCCGCCGGCATCCTGGCCCACAAGCGCCTGCTGGAGATGGAGGACGAGGCCGAGGTCCGGCTGGCCGAGCACGACCGGCGCATGGCGGAAGTGGATCAATCCATCGCCACGTTGGAGGAACAGGTGAAGGCCGCCGAGGATTATCTGGATCAAGCGCTGTTCCTGTTGGGCGAGGACGTGTACGCTCAGCGAATCGCTGACGCGCAGCTCGCCGCCTTCTACCCAAGGCTTGATCGCGCTCAGTGAGGCGCTCCCCCGCCCGTAGTGCTTGACGTGGGGGGTATGTCTGCTACATTGCGCCGCTTCTCGGGGACCGCAGTGTAGTTTGCGGGCCAGATCATTGATTTTATTGGGTTTTTCCGCGCCTACGCGCGCTGGCAGTGTGAGGACGACGTGAAGGGTCTGATTGGCAAGAAAATCGGGATGACCCAGGTGTTCAATGACGAGGGCAACCTCGTTCCCGTGACGGTCATCGACGTGAGCACCTGCCAGGTCGTGGGCAAGCGTACCCCGGAGAAGGATCAGTACTCCGCGGTCACCCTGGGCTTTGGTGAGATTCGCGAGAAGATTCTGAACAAGTGCGAGCGGGGCTTCTTCAAGAAGGCCAACGTCCCGTATCGCCGCCACGTGAAGGAGTTCCGCGTCACGGTGGAGGAGTCCACCTCCTTCAACGTCGGCGACGCCGTCAAGGCGGACCTCTTCTCCAAGGGCCAGCTCGTGGACGTCACGGGCGTGACCAAGGGTCGTGGCTTCTCCGGCGTCATGCGCCGCTGGAGCTTCAAGGGTTCGCAGACCAAGACGCACGGTACGCACGAGTATCAGCGTCACCCGGGCGCCATCGGACAGCGCAAGACGCCGGGCCGCGTCTACCCCAACAAGAAGATGCCGGGTCACTACGGCGTGGAGCAGGTCACCACGCAGAACCTGACCGTCGTCGAAGTGGACCTGGAGAAGGGCCTCGTGCTGGTCAAGGGCGCCGTCCCCGGCCACAACAACGCCATCGTCTTCCTGCGCCCCAGCATCAAGGTGGCGATGCGCGAGCAGCACAAGGCCGCGCGCCGCGGTTGATCCGCTGCTGAGCGTCTTCTCCTGAAGCGCTCCTGACGCCCCGCTTCCGGGCCCGACTCGTCGGGCATCCGGGCGGGGCGTTTTCTTTTGCGGGTTTCGCTGAGCCGGAGTGGGCACGGGTGTGCCCCCGGTGGGAAGCCGCGGCCCGCGTCGTGCCCGGGCGTGGGCGTTTGGGCGCCCTGAAACGTTGACCGGTGGGCGGCGCGGCTGCCCAGGGGTGAAAATAATTCCGCCTCGTGGCCCGAATGCCTTGTCGTGAGTGGAAGCCGTGCGCACATGGATGCGCCACGAAGGGACCTGGCGTCGGGTGACGCAGGCGCCCTGGATGGGGGAGGCTTTGGACTCCCGCACACGGCGGCCCATCTCCTTGGGCCGGGCAGGAACCATGAACGCACGCACGCTTCGCGTCTTCGCTGCACTGCTGGTCTGGCTGGCGGCCACTGGGGCCGCCGCGCAGGATGACGAGGCCGTCCTCGACAACGTCGTCGTCCGCAATCGGCTGTACGAGCCCGGTGGCCACCTGGAGGTGTCGTTGGGGGTGGGGTTGCCCGTCCAGTCGAACCTGACGGCGCACTACTTCTTCACCGCGGGCGTCGCCTACAACCTCTTCAACACCTTCGCCGTGGAGGCGCGCGCGGGCTATGCGGCCAGCCGCCACACGGGCCTGGCGCGCTCCATCTCCGAGAGCTTCCTGGCGCGCGAGGACAAGCGCGTCACCGACGAGCTCGAGGACCTCTGGGAGATGAACCTCCACGGCGTCGCGGGCATCCGCTGGGCGCCCATCTACGGAAAGCTGAGCCTGGTGTCCGACCTGCCGGCGCACTTCCAGGCGTACGTCTGGGCGGGAGGTGGCGTGGGCAGCTTCCAGCGCAACTCCGTCATCCAGTGCTCGCAGGTGGTGGACCGGGAGCTGGGCGTCTGTGACAACCGCACCTCGCTGGAGGACCGCGGCTCCGCGTCGGAGAACTACTGGGTGCGCGAGACGCGCGTGGCGCCGGTGGTGTCCGCGGCGGTGGGCTTCCGCTTCTTCATCCTCGACAAGCACGGCGTGCGGCTGGAGCTGCGCGACTGGGTGTTCCGCGACAACTACCGCGTGAATCTGGTGCGCGACGACTGGGAGGCGGGGCGGGTGACGGGTGACGTCGCCTCCAGTCCCGGCCTCACGCACCTGGTGCAGTTCGACCTCGGCTACACCTTTTCCTTCTAGGGACTCCTGAAAACCATGCGACCGATTCTGTCCCTCGCGCTCCTCGTCGCGGCGGCGGCCCAGGCCGCCCCACCGCGCTTCCCGCCGTCCGCCGTCGTGCTCGCCCAGGCGGAAGAGGCTCCGTCCGTGCCCGGGCCGGGCGCGGAGACGTCCGTGCCTCCGCCGCCCGCGCGGCCCCCGGAGCCGAAGCCGGAGGTGCCTCGCGCGCCGACGTCGCGTCCGGAGCCCACCGTCCCCTCGGAGGCCGCCAAGGCGCCGAGGGTGGAGCCCGCGCTCGCGCCCATGGATGACGCGCAGGACGAGCAGCCCGTGGTGTCAGAGCCCGTGCCCGAGCGCGACGTGGACGCGCCAGTGACGCCGGACGACGCGCCGGTGCTGGCCTCCTCGGACGAGGCGCCGCGCACCACGGACGTGCAGGAGCAGCGACTGGTGAATGGCGCGCCGCTCTACAACCCGAACGTGTCGCTGCACATCGTCCAGAAGAAGCGCTTCGCGGACGAGAGCAAGCACGAGCTGGCGCTGTACCCGGCCGTCGTCCAGGTGAACGGCAAGTACACCAACCACGCGGGCACGGCGCTGCACTACAGCTATCACCTGCAGGAGAACTTCGCGGTCCAGGTGACGGGCCAGTACAACTGGCACACCAACGAGAGCGACTTCAACCTGGAGCTTATCGACAAGGTGCGCGAGCAGGCGCAGGCGGCCTCGTCGCTGCTGCTCGTCTGGGGCGCGCAGGCGGGCGTTGAGGTGACGCCGCTGTACGGGAAGTTCGCGTTCCTCGACGACAAGCTGGCGCAGTTCAGCCTGGTGCTGAGCGGCGGCGCGGGCGTGGGCTCCACGCGGCACCTCATCCGTCCCGAAGTGGCCAACGAAGTCGATGGGCAGCGCTACAACGTCCCGGCGCGCTTCGGTGGCACCGGCAACAAGTTCCTGGGCTCGGTGGGCGGCGGGTTCCGCCTCCAGTTCGGCGAGTCGTACGCGCTGCGCCTGGAAGTGAGGGACCTCATCTACACGGCGCGCGTGGACAAGGTGGACGGCTGCAACCTGGCGGACTTCGAGCAACTGGAGGCCGCGCGCGCCAGCGGCCAGGAGTTCGGCTCGCTGCCACTCAGTAGCAGTTGCAAATACGAGAAGTTCGACGGCGTGGACCCGAAGACGAAGAAGAACTACCGCGAGGACATCATCCTCGGCCGGGATTTGGTGGCCGAGCCGTCCTCCGACGTCCTCAACAACATCAGCTTCTACGCAGGCTTCTCGTTCCTCTTCTGATTGCGCCCATGAAGGCACGACTCGCCATGAAACGACTGCTCCACATCCTCGTCGTCCTGGCGCCGTTCGCGGTGGCCGCCCAGCAGGACTCGGGTGGCTACAACCGCGCGCTGGCGGCCTTCAACGCGGGGGACTACGACACCGCCGCGCCGCTCTTCTTCCAGGCCTCGGAGTCAGGCGGTGACGCGGACACGCAGGGCAAGGCGGAGTTCTACCTCGCGCAATCCCTGGCGAAGAAGGGCCTGCCCGTCTCCGCGTTCATCTCCTACGCGGCCATTGTCAACGCCGGGCCCTCGCACCCCTCGTACCTCAAGGCGGTGGAGGGGCTGGTGGACATGCAGCAGCAACTGGATGAGCAGAACCTCATCCCCAGCATCCTCAACCAGGCGTACTCGGAGGAGGTGCGGGACAAGTGGGTGACGCTGCCCAAGGAAGTCCTCGCCCGCATCAACTACCTGGTGGGCACGGTGAGCCAGCGCCGCATGCGCTTCGAGGAGGCGCGCTCGCTGCTGGAGGCGGTGCCCAAGGACAGCCGCGTTTACGCGAAGGCGCGCTACCTGCTGGGCGTGGTGCTCGCGGACCCGCGCTTCCCGGGGCGTCCCGGCGAGGGCGAGACGCTGGACAAGGAGGCGCTGGCCGCTTTCAACGCGTCGCTGTCGGCGAACGAGCCGCAGGTGGAGCTGAAGGCGACGCAGCACCTGGCCCTCATCGGCCTGGGCCGGCTGCACTACCGCCGCGGCGAGTACGCGGAGGCCACCGTCGCCTACGAGAAGGTGCCTCGGTATACGCGCTACTGGGACCAGGCCCTCTTCGAGAACGGCTTCGCGCGCTTCCAGAACGAGGACTTCGGTGGATCGCTCGGCAGTCTCCAGGCGCTGCACGCGCCGCAGTTCGCCGGGGCCTTCCAGCCCGAGTCGTGGATCCTCAAGTCGACCGTCTATTACTACTCGTGCCTCTACGACGAGGTGAAGACGACGCTGGCGGCCTTCGACGAGCTGTATGGCCCCATGGCCAAGCAGTTGGAGCCCTTCACCGCCGAGGACAGCGACCTGGTGCAGGCCTACAACCTGGTGGCCGCGGAGAACCGCCGGCTGCCGCGCCCCGTCTACCTGTGGCTGCGCAACAACGAGCGCATCCGCGAGGTGATGCGCGTGCTGGCGAAGCTGGACGAGGAGAAGAAGGAGTTGAGCGGCGGCGCCTGGCGCGGAACGCCCCTGGCGAAACAGACGGTGGCCTCGCTCGAGGACGTGCGCGGCACGTTGCTCCAGGTGGGCGGCACGCTGGCTCGCAGCCGCATCCGCGAGGCGGCGGACAACCTGCGGACCTTCTCCGACCAGGCCGAAATCATCCGCGTGCAGACGGCGCTGGACGAGAAGGACCTGCTCCAGGCGGGCGTGGACCAGAAGGCGCTGCTCACGCGCCAGTCGCTGTACCGGCCGAAGATGCCGGGCGCGGCGTGGAACTACTGGAAGTTCCAGGGCGAGTTCTGGATCGACGAGATTGGTTACTACCAGTACACGCTGAAGCGCGGCTGCCCGGCGAAGACAGCCGAGCAACAACAGCCGTGACGCCATGGGCCACGGCTGCCCGGACATCGTCCACGAGGGGACCTCCTTGGCGCACATCAGGTGCCGAGGTGGTCCCCTTCGTCGTTGTCGGGAGCGTGAACCCTGTCGCAAGAGGCGTTCCACACCACTTCTCATTCGTGGAGTGCGCGTCTACTTTCGTTCGTCCCTCGTGCCCGGGCGAACGGCTGCTCGGTGGTCGGGGCGGCTTCACAGTCGGGAGCTCGCATGAAGGTGGTGCTTCGTTTCGGTGCGCTGGCGGTGGGCGTTGCGCTCGCTACTGGCGGCGGGGTGGGAGAGGCGGCGGAAGCGCCAGCGCGCAAGGCGGTGAAGAAGCCCGCGGCGACGTCGGCGTCGAAGACCTCTGGTGCGGCGGACAAGGGCAAGAAGGGCGCCCAGGCGAAGAAGGCGGAGGCGGCGAAGGAGGCCCCGCCGCCCGGCGTCGCGCCGGAGGACGTGCGGCGCGGGCCGGCGCGCGTGAAGCCCGCCACGGCGAAGTTCGCCGACATCCCCCGCATCGCGGATTCGCGGAAGAATGCGCTGGCGGACAAGAAGCGCGACGAGGCGATTGAGGCCTTCAAGCGCCTCATCCCCAAGCTCCAGGACGGCAACCCGCAGAAGGCGGAGATGCTCTACCGCCTGTCGGAGTTGTACTGGGAGAAGTCCAAGTACCTCTACCAACTGGAGATGGACCGCTTCCTCGCGGAGGAGAAGAAGTTCGACGCGGCGCAGGCGCGGGGCGAGAAGGGCGAGGCCCCCAAGCAGGACCATCGCGAGAGCGAGCGCTACCGCACGGAGACGATGGGCATCTACGAGGACATCCTCCGCGGCTATCCGCAGTACCCGCAGCGCGACGAGGTCCTCTTCTCCATGGGCTACAACCTCTACGAGCTGGGCCGGCGCGACGACGCCGTGGCCCGCTACGAGGAGCTCATCAAGGACTTCCCCCGCTCGCAGTTCGTGCCGGACGCGTACATCCAGCTCGGCAACCACTACTTCGAGTCGAACAAGCTCATCCCCGCCAAGGCCAACTACGAGAAGGCCCGCGACTCCGGGGTGCCCAAGATCTATGGCTACGCCGTCTACAAGCTGTCCTGGTGCGACTACAACACCGGTGACTACGACGCGGGCCTGAAGAAGCTCCACGAGGTGGTGGACTACGCCGCGAAGCAGCCGGAGCTCGGCGACCTGCGCACCGAGGCGCTCAACGACTTGACGGTCTTCTACGTTCAGTTGGATCAGCCCAAGCAGGCCATCTCCTACTTCCGCGAGAAGGCGCCGGCGAAGCGCCAGGGCCGCCTCATCGCGAAGACGGCGGCGGGCCTGGTGGACGCGGGCCACTTCGACAGCGCGATTCTGCTCTACCGCACGCTCGTCGACGACGAGCCCATGGGCGTCAGCGCGCCCGAATACCAGCAGGCCGTCGTCCGCGCCTTCGAGGGTCTCCGCCAGCGGCAGCAGGTCCGCAAGGAGATGAAGCGGATGGTGGACCTCTACAGCCCGGGTGGCGAGTGGTGGAAGGCCAACGAGGGCAAGGCCCCCGTGCTGCGCAACGCCTTCAACGTCACGGAAGAGGCGATGCGGGTGATGGTGACGGAGTACCACCAGGAGGCGCAGAAGACGCGCCAGGTGGAGACGTACCGGCTCGCGCGCGACATCTACAAGCAGTACGTGGACGCGTTCGCCTCCAGCTCCAACCCGGAGTTCGTGGCGGACTCCGCCTTCAACCTCCGCTTCTTCTACGCGGAGATTCTCTGGGCGCTCGAGGAGTGGCAGGCCGCCGCCGCCGAGTACGACGCGGTGGTGGCGTTCAAGATTCCGGACCGCGACTCCGCGCGCGAGGTCTCCAGCGAGAGCTACCGCAAGAGCGCTTCGTTCAACGCCATCCTCGCCTACGACAAGCTGGTGAAGATCGAGCGCGGTCAGCTCGCGAAGAGCGACCTCAAGGACGGTCAGAAGGTCGACGAGAAGAAGGACAAGGGCGACGTCGCGCGGCAGAAGATCGTCAAGCGCGACGCGAAGGAGAAGGAAGAGGAGTCGCTCACGAAGTTCGAGGAGCGGCTGGTCGCCGCGTGCGACACGTACGTGAAGCTCTATCCGGACACGCAGGACGAAATCGACCTGCGCTACCAGGCGGCCGTCATCCTCTACGACCGCAGCCACTTCGTGGACGCGGCGCGCCGCTTCGGTGAAATCATCGAGAAGTTCCCCGAGGAGCGGCGCTCGCGTGACGCCGCCGACCTCACCATGTACGTGCTGGAGAGCCGTCAGGAGTGGCTGGAGCTGGCCACGCTGTCGCGCAAGTTCCTCGACAACAAGAAGCTGTCCAAGCCCGGCTCCGACTTCGCGATTCGAGTGGGTCGCGTCGTCGAGGGCAGCCACTACAAGTGGGTGGACGAGGTCGTCTACAAGCAGGAGAAGAACCCGAAGAAGGCCGCCGAGGAGTTCCTCAAGTTCGTGAAGGAGTTCCCCAAGTCGGAGAACGCCGACCGCGCGCTCGTCTACGCCATGTCCATCGCCCAGGAGGCGGGCGAACTGGACCGCGGCATCGAGGCCGGTGAGCGCGTCCTGGCCGAGTACCCGCGCAGCCCCTTCGAGCTGAAGGCGCGCTACACGCTGGCGGGCCTCTACGAGAAGGTCGCCGACTACCGCAAGGCCGCGACGCTGGCCGAGTCCTTCGTCGCCGACTACGACGCCGCGCTCAAGGCCAGCGAGCCCGAGGGCAAGAAGGCGAAGGACGCCCGCGCGAAGACGACGGCGAAGAAGAGCGACACTCCGGGAGGCGAGGAGGACGCTGACTCGCGTCGCACGCAGAAGGCCGCCGAGCGCAAGGCGCTGGTGGCCGAGGCGGGGGCCTGGGTGGCGGATGCCCAGTTCAACGCGGGCGTGTGGTGGGAGGGCGCTGGCGAGGCGCAGAAGGCCGTTGCCGCCTACAACGCCTACGTGGCCCGCTTCAAGGAGCGCAAGGACGTGGCGCAGGTGGCCTACTCGGCCGCGCTCGTCTGGGAGAAGGAGCGCAAGTGGAGCGAGGCGGCTCGGGCCTTCGGCACCTTCGCGGACGGCTACGGACGGGACTCGCGTGCGACGCCCGCGCAGCTCTACCTGGCGCGCTACCACGAGCTGCTCGCGTGGCAGCAGCTCAAGAACGCGCGGGAGCAGGAGCGCGTGCAGGCGGAGCTGGTGCGTGCGTATGGCCGGCTGCCCGAGGCGGTGCGCAAGGAGGACGCGACGCTCAACGCGTACGCCCACGCGCGCTTCCTGGCGCTGGAGCCCTCGTGGAAGCGCTACTCGGACATCCGCTTCACGCGGGTGAGCACCATCCGCCGGGATTTGACGGCCAAGCAGCGCGAAATCCAGCGCATCGAGAAGGAGTACCTCGCGGTGCTGTCCACCGGCTCGGGTGAGTGGGGCATCGCCGCACTGACGCGCATCGGCCTGGCGTACGCGGACTTCGCTCGCAACATCATGGACTCGCCGGACCCGACGGGGCTCGACGAGGACCAGCTCGGCATGTACCGCTCGGAGCTGGAGAACCTGGCACTGCCGCTGGAGGACAAGGCCAACGAGGCGCTGGAGAAGGCGCTGGAGAAGTCCTACGAGCTGGGCCTCTACGGCCCGTGGACGCTGGCCGCGCAGGACCAGGTGAACCGCTTCCACCCGGGCGCCTACGCGCAGGTGAAGCAGGTGGGCTACCGCGGCGGCGACTCGCTCGTGGCGGCCGAACTCGCCAAGGAGCCGGGAGGTCCCGGGGGCGCCACCGCCACGCCGGCGACGAACCCGGAGCAGCCCGCCGCTCCCGCCGAGCCCCAGGACGGCGCTCCGAAGCCGCCCGCCTCGGACGACAGAACGCAGGCACCCACGGCCGCGGTGCTGGAGGTGCGGCCATGACTCGCGACACTTCGAAGATCTCCACGGGAAAGATGCCGATGAAATGGTTCCGTTCGTTCGTCGTCGGCTCGCTGGCCTTCACCGCCGGCTGCGCGACGGGTCCTCAGCAGAAACCCTCCGCGATGCCGGAGACGCAGGCGCCCTCCGCGTCCGCGGCCTCGGCGACGCCCTCCAAGCCCGCGCCGACGGAGACCAACGCCACTGACACGTTCGCGCAGGCCATCCAGGCGTATGAAGCTGGAGACCTGGACACCGCTCGTCAGGGCTTCGAGAAGGTGCTGGCGAAGTCGCCGCAGAGCCTCAACTCGCAGTTCAACCTGGGTGTCATCGCCGAGCGCCAGGGCCGCGTGGACGACGCGCGCGGCGCCTACGAGAAGGTGCTGCTGCTGGAGCCGGCGCATACGCCCTCGGTGGTGAACCTGGCCAACGTCTACCGCGCGCAGGAGCGGGGCGATGACGCGATTGCCCTCTTCGAGAAGGCGCTGAAGACGCCGGGCCGCGCGCATGACGCCGCGCTGCTCAATGGCCTGTCCGCGACGTACCGGCAGTTGGGCAAGCTGGACGAGTCCGAGGCCACCGCGCGCAAGGTGCTGGAGCGCAACAAGGACAACCCCGGCGCGTACAAGAACCTGGCCTACGTGGCCTACGCGCGCGAGAAGTACCGTCAGGCGGAGCTGCTGGTGGGCACCGCGCGCAAGCACTCGGAGAAGGACCCGTCCCTCTACAACCTGCTGGGCATGGTCTACCTGAAGCTCGATGAGCGGCCGCGCGCGCTCGCGCAGTTCCAGAAGGCCGTGTCGCTCGACGAGAAGTACGCGCCGGGCTACCTCAACCTCGGCGCGCTGGCGCTCAGCTACCGCGATTATGCCGGTGCCGAGAAGGCCTTCGCCCGCGCGCTCGAACTGGAGCCGGACTCCACCGAGGCGCACCTGTCGCTGGCCTGGGCGCTGGACGGACAGAAGGGGCGCGACTCCAAGAAGGGCATCGCGGCCGGCGAGGCCTTCGAGAAGGTGCTGGCCAAACGCGCGGAGCTGCCCGAGGCCGTGTGTGGCGCGGGCTGGGCCTTCGCCGCGGATCGCGCGGGCTGGGAGCGCGCCGTGGCCTTCCTGGACCGCTGCAAGACGTTGGAGTCCACCACTGAACAAGAGCGGCAGATGATCACCGCCAAGGTCACGGGCCTGCAGAACATGCTCAAGGCCCCACCTCCCGAGGCCGCCACCGCGGGCGCGGAAGGCGAGAAGAAGGACGAAGCCACCGGCGGTGCGGGCTCCATGCTGAACCAACTCCCGCAGGACGCGAACGCGCCGCAGGAGGCCGCCCCCAACGAAGGCGCGCCCGTGGAGGAGGGCTCCGAGGCCGCCGAGGGCACGTCGGCCGAGCCCGCTGGCACCGAGCCCGCCGCACCCGCTGGCACCGTGCCCGCGGAGGCCGCGCAGCCGGGCGGTGAGGGCACGGGGGCGCCTGCTCCGGCGCCGGTGCCTGCTCCCCAGGGGGCGAGCGCTCCGGCGCGGCAGGGCACGGCTCCCGCGCCCACGAAGTAGGACGGCAGGGATGACAGGGCAGGGGGGAAGTTTTTTCCATCCTCCAGGCCCCCACGTGGAAGGCGGCGAGCAAGTTCCATAGGATTCAGGGACTTGGATTTGGATCGCCCCGTGCAAGGACTCGCGGGAACCTCTTCGAGAACCCGCTGTCACACCCGAGGAAGCAACAGGAGGTTGGGTATGAGGCGTCTGGCATCGACGGTGACGGTGGTGGGGCTCTTGTTCATTGCGCCGGCTGCGGTGGCGCAGGACGAGGGCCCATCGAAGGACACGGTGAAAGTCATCCAGGAGGAGGACCGCACGGTCTTCCGGAAGAAGACTGTGATTGATTTCACCGATGTCGCGGTGGAGGGCGAGCTGACGAAGCCTGAAGGCTCATACGTGCTCCACCGCAAGAAGACGGACTTCCAGAGCCTCATCAAGGTCCGGGAGAACTTCGACCCGGAGCTTCAGAAGTCAGTCGACAACCTCTAGCGGCGGCGGTCAGGCGTTTTCGGGAGCGGAAGGGAAGAAGGAAGAATCCTCATGGCGGCGGCGAAGAAAAACGGCTTGACCCTTCGAATCACGGGGCCTGATGGCTCCACGGTGGAAACCGTTTCGGAGGCGGAGAGCGTTATCGTGGGGTCGGGCGCCCAAGCGGCGGTGAAGATTCAGGATCCGCGGGTCTCCAATCTCCATGTGATGCTCAAGGTAGACAAGGATGGCTCGGTAACGGCCATCGACCTCGGGAGCGAGGGTGGCACGGAGGTGAGCGGCCAGAAGCTGGTCATCCCCACGCCACTCAAACCCGGGGACGTGCTTCGCGTGGGCGGCACGCGGGTGGAGGTCCTCTTTGGAGGCGACCCACCCGAGCGCCAGGCTCCCGCGGGGGCCAAGGTATCGGGACCGCGCTTCCAGGGCTCGGTCACCCAGCGGGCGCCGACACCGGTGCCCATGGCGGTGCCTCAGGTGGTGACACCTCCCTCGGCGGGAGGCGGCACCACGCAAGGAGGGTTCGTCTTCACGAGCCCTCGTCCGAACCCGGCCCAGGCCGTGGGCGGACTGCGCACCGAGCGCGTGACACCGCCCGCGGTGAATCGCGTGGGGCCTCCACCTCCGCCTCCGGCGGCTCGCGTGGAACGTCCTGCTCCGGTGCCGCACGCGCCGCCCGTCACCGTGGCGCCCCGGCGCGCGGTGCTTCCTCACCTGCAGGAGCAGCTCCCGCCGGAGGCGATGCCCACGGCTCGGGAGAAGGTGCTCCAGGTGTCGATGCTGTGGGGCGACACGCTGTTGTCGGTGCAGCACTTCAAGGACGGCGTCCCCGTCACCATCGGCGAGGGGAAGAAGAACTTCTTCCACGTCTATGCGCCCTCGGTGGGCAAGCGGTACGAGCTGGCGGTGAGCCGTGGGGACGTGCTGGAAGTGCACGTGCCGGCGGGCTCGGGCGCCATCGTCACCGAGCGTGGGAACGTGAAGTCGAAGGACGCGCTGCGCGCGGCGGGGCAGCTCACCGGGACGGCGGAGGACAAGGAGCAGGTCTTCAAGCTGGGCCTGCATGACCGCGTCGAGGTGTCGTTCGGTACGGTGGCCTTCGTCGCGCGGTACGTGAAGCCGTCGCCGGCCATCGCAGCCAACGCGCTGGTGGAGGCGGACTACACGTTCTTCAAGATCACCACCATCTGCCTGATGGCGGCCGTGGCGGTGGTGCTGGCCATGGCGTTGACGCCGCGCGCGGAGCGGGCGCCGCACGACGACATCTTCGAGTCCCAGCAGCGCGTCGCGAAGTTCCTCGTCACCCCGGAGAAGAAGCTCGAGGCGAAGAAGCTCCAGCTCCAGGGCGTGGAGGAGGGCGCGAAGGCGAAGGACGAGGAGGGCAAGTTCGGCAAGGAGGACGCGAAGCAGGCGGAGGCGGCTCCGTCCAAGCCCGGCACGCCCGTCGTCGACAAGTCGAAGAAGGAGAAGGACCGCCAGGTGGTGGGCAAGGTCGGCCTGCTGGGCGCGTTCAAGGGCATGAAGGGTGGCGCCTCGGACGTGTTCGGTCCCGGCGGCTTCGGCACCGGCCTGAACAACGCGCTGGGTGGCCTCAAGGGTGGCGCGGCCATGGGTGATGCTCAGGGCGTGGGTGGCCTGGGCTCGCGTGGCGCCGGCACCGGCGGTGGTGGCACGGCCATGGGCATCGGCGGCCTGGGCACCAAGGGTGACGGACGCGGCGCGGGCGGCTCGGGTGGCATCGACCTGGGTGGCCGCGGCAAGTCCATCACCAAGGTGATTCCTGGCAAGACGACGGTGGTGGGCGGCCTGGACAAGGACGTCATCGCCAAGGTCATCCGGCGCCACCAGAATGAAATCAAGTACTGCTACGAGTCGGAGCTGAACAAGGAGCCGAGTCTGGCGGGCAAGGTCGCGGTGGCCTTCACCATCGACCCGGCGGGGGCGGTCTCCGACGCCACCATCTCCGAGTCGACGCTGGGCAACTCCAAGGCGGAGCAGTGCATGATTTCCCGCATCCGCCGCTGGAAGTTCCCGGAGCCCAAGGGTGGCGGTGTCGTGGCGGTGACGTATCCGTGGATGTTCTCGCCGGCGGGTTCCGAGGGCGAGGGGTAGCGGACGCGAGCGCTGTAGAGAGTGCCTGACTGTCTCTCAAGTGGCGTGGACGGAACGGTCCACGCCACTTTCATTTCAGCCCCGGATTGCCGAAGTGAGGGGGGCGTCATTAACGTCGTTCGCCACTTCCGGTTGGACCGGGAGGGCGCCGCGTGGGGAGGACCCGTGAAGAAGTCCCAGCTGGTTGCCGCGCTTGTGTTGCTGTCGTCTCCGGCCCTCGCGGCCACGCCCCCGGAAGGGGTGGACTTTCAGCCGCGCCGCGGCTTCTACACGGACACGAACATCGGCGTGTTCTTCACCGTGGGCGGGGAGAACGCCTACTCGAACGCGCAGACCTACCTGCAGCTCGGGGTGGGCTACGACTTGACGGAGCGCATCTCGTTGGGCGCGCACTTCGGCATGGGCTCGTCCGCGCAGAACTGCTTCGCGGGCTACCTGCCCGGCACGGAGACGTGCGCGCTCTCCGACAACTTCACCATGCAGTTCCTGGACGTCACGGCCGCGTACCACGTGCGGCTGATGGACCGGCTGTACCTGACGCCCAAGCTCGTCGCGGGCTACACGCGGATGGACCCGGCGCCGGTGGACCCGGACGAGGGCGACCCGGGCCGCGCCGTCAGCTCGCCCAACGCGGGCGTGGGCGTGGGGCTGGAGTACGCCACGGGCATGGACCACTTCTCCGTGGGCGCGGACCTGCTGGCCCGCTACGTCATCGGCCCCAACATCACCTCCTTCGCCATCTTCCCGAAGGTGAAGTACACGTTCTGAGAAGCACCCCGAGGCAGGAGCCCGCAGGCCGCGAGTGACTCGGACCCGCCCGTCCCCTTGAGCCCGGACGCACGAAGGGCCCGCTCCCAGATGAAGGGGAACGGGCCCTCGGTGTTTTCTACACCGGCCTGAAGCCGGCGTCGGGACTACTCGGCGTCGGCAGCGCGCTCTTCACGCTTGCGGTCGCGCTCGGCGCGGTAGCGCTCGCCCACGGCCAGCGCCTTCTTGCGCATGCGCACGGACTTGGGCGTCACCTCGACGAGCTCGTCGTCGGCGATCCACTCCAGGGCCTTCTCCAGCCCCATCTCGCGGGGCGGGACGAGGATGACGTTCTCGTCGCGGCCGGCGGCGCGGATGTTGGTGAGCTTCTTCTCGCGGCAGCAGTTGACGTTCAGCTCGGACGGGTGAGCGTGCTCGCCGATGATCATCCCCTCGTACACGGTGATGCCGGCGGGGACGAACAGGTAGCCGCGCTCCTGGATGCTGAACAGCGCGTAGGGCACGGTGTCGCCCAGGCGGTCCGACACGATGGCGCCGTTCTGCCGCTTCGGGATGTAGCCGAACCACGGCTCGAAGCCGTCGAACTGGCTGCTCATGATGCCCTCACCGCGCGTAATCGTGAGGAACTCCGAGCGGAACCCGATGAGGCCACGAGCGGGGATGCGGAACTGGAGGCGGGTACGCCCCGAGCCCAGCGGCGCCATGTCCGACATGCGGCCCTTGCGAGGCCCCATGCGCTCCGTCACGACGCCGACGCTGGTTTCCGGCACGTCGCAGAACACCAGCTCCATGGGCTCGTGCAGCACGCCGTCGATGTGCTTGGTGATCGGCTCCGGGTTGGAGGCGGTCAGCTCGTAGCCCTCGCGGCGCATGTTCTCGATGATGACGGCCAGCGCGAGCTCGCCACGGCCGACGACGCGGAACGCGTCAGGCGTTTCGGTGTCCTCCACGCGCACGGCCACGTTGCGGTAGGCCTCGCGGTACAGGCGCTCACGCAGGTTGCGGGAGGTGACGAACTTGCCTTCCTTGCCCGCCAGCGGCCCGTCGTTGACCTTGAAGATCATCATCATCGTGGGCTCATCCACGGTGATGCGCGGCAGCGCCACGGGCTTCTCCGGGTCGCCGAACGTGTCGCCGATGGACACGTCCTCGATGCCGGCGATGGAGACGATTTCTCCGGGGCCCGCGTCCTGGATTTCGACGCGCTTCAGGCCGGAGAAGCCGAACAGCTTGACGATCTTCCCCTGCTCGACCTTGCCACCCTCGCGCACGACGGCGACGGGCATGTTCGGCGTGAAGCGACCGGCCTGCACGCGACCCACCGCGAGACGGCCGACGTAGTCGTCGTAGTCCAGGTTCGCCACCAGCAACTGCGGCGTCTTCTCCTCCGACGCGGCCGGGGGCGGGATGTGCTTGATGATGGCGTCGTACAGCGGCTCCAGCGTCTTGCCG
Organism: Myxococcus sp. AM011; assembly: GCF_013372595.1. Lineage (NCBI taxonomy): Bacteria > Pseudomonadati > Myxococcota > Myxococcia > Myxococcales > Myxococcaceae > Myxococcus > Myxococcus sp. AM011. The sequence continues at coordinate 8,399 of NZ_JABXEM010000169.1, read as the reverse complement.
GGCACGTCGAGCGACGTCGACGCCTGACCCTGACGGGCCACGGTGTACAGGACGGGCATCTCCAGCTGCTTATCGTCCGCGCCCAGGTCGATGTAGAGGGAGTAGACCAGATCCAGCACTTCGGGAGCGCGCGCGTCCTGACGGTCGATCTTGTTGATGACCAGCACCGTCTTCAGGCCCATGGCGAGCGCCTTGGTGAGCACGAAGCGCGTCTGGGGCAGGGGACCTTCAGCGGCGTCCACCAGCAGGATGACGCCATCGACGAGGCGCAGACCGCGCTCCACCTCACCACCGAAGTCGGCGTGGCCCGGGGTGTCGATGATGTTGATCTGCATGCCCTTGTAGCTGACCGCGGTGTTCTTCGCGAGGATGGTGATGCCCTTCTCGCGCTCGAGGTCGTTGGAGTCCATCACCCGTTCGGCGACGTGCTCGTTGCTACGGAAAGTGCCCGCCTGCCGCAGCAGGTGATCGACGAGCGTGGTCTTGCCATGGTCGACGTGGGCGACGATGGCGACGTTACGGATGTTTTCGCGAGGAATCATACGAACCAAACTGAGGTGAATGGCGGGGGGGAAGCCGCGTTGTGGACAGGTCTCCCGATCCCCACCGGAACCCGGAAGGCGGGGGCTTATATGCCGTGAGTGCGGCTCCTGCAATGAGCGCGGACGCTCCCCGGACGTTCAGTCAGGGGGTACATCCCTCCCGACGGGCTAAAGGCCGGGTATCCGGGGCATCTCGTCACCCCGGTGTCACTCTCAGGAACGGGCCGTGGAGGAATTCCGTGCCCGTGAGTCCCCAGAGCTGGCGGTGGAGGGCATGCCCAGCCGCTCGCGGAGGAAGCGTTCGACCCGGACCTCGATGAGTCCCGGGGCCTCCAGGGGGGCGGTGTGGGTGCCGTCGGGGATGAGGACCAGCTCCGCGTCGGGAATCCGGGAGGCCATCTTCCGGGACAGCCAGCCCGGGGTGAACTTGTCGCGCTCACCGGCGACCACGAGCGACGGGACGTCCACGTGGAGCAGGTGGTCCCAGGCGGAGTGCTCGGACAGCGAGTCGAGTGTCCGCACGAAGACGACGGGGTCCATGCGGGCCAGGTGCTCGAAGTAGGGCGCTAAATCATTGCGGGCAATGCGCTCGCGGTTCATCTCCAGGGTGATGGCGAGCTGCACCGCCAGCTCCGTGCGCAGCGCCGCGTGGATGAGCCGGGCGGACTGCTCGGGAAAGCGCTCCACCACCCTGCGGAGGGTGGGGAACATCTTCTTGAGCACGGTGGAGTCGTGGAAGGTGTCCAGTGGGTTGCCGTAGCTGCCGCACAGCAGCACCAGGCCCTGCACGCGGCTGGCGTAGCGGCGGTGGAACTCCAGCGCCACCTGCACGCCCATGGAGTGGCCGAAGAGGACGGCGCGCTCCATGCCCGCCGCGTCCATCACCCGCTGCAGGTCATCGCAGGTGTACATCATCCCGATTCGCTCGCGGTCCTCGGGGATGCCGGAGCGGCCATGGCCCCGGTAGTGCCAGCGCAGCACCCGGTGGTGCCGGGAGAGGTAGGGCGCCAGGTACTTCCACGCGAAGCCGTCGCAGCCCAGGCCGTCGCACAGCACCACGCCCGGCTCGCCGTCGCCGGTGACCTGGTAGTACAGCTCCGCGCCGTCCGGGACGTGCAGGTAGTCCTGGTGGAAGTAGACGGCCTCCGCCTTCATGCCTCGGCCTCCGTCTCTTCGTCCTCGGGCAGGCCCCGGTCCAGCCCGTAGCGGGCGATCTTCAAGATGAGATTGGAGCGGCTGATGCCCAGCTCCCGCGCCAGCCGGCTCTTGTTGTTGCGCGTGCGCACGAGGCCCTGGTGGATCATCTCCCGCTCCAGCGCCTCCACCGCCTCGTGCAGCCGGCCGTGCGCGCGCGGAGGGATGAACGGGCCACCGCCGGGAATGACGGCGTCACGGATGCGGCTGGACAAGAGCTCCGCGGGCAACATCTCCAACTCACCACCGAGCACCAGCAGCCGCTCGATTTCGTTCTCCAACTCGCGGATGTTCCCCGGCCACGCGTAGGCGCCGAGGATGGCCAGGGCCTCGGAGGCCAGTCCCCGCGTGCGCTGGCCCTCGCGGTGGTGCTTGCGCAGGAAGTGGTCGATGAGGACGGGCAAATCATCCCGGCGCTCACGCAGTGGTGGGAGCTGCAGGCGGATGACGTTGATGCGGTAGAAGAGGTCCTCGCGGAACTCGCCCCGCTTCACCATCTCCCCCAGGTCCTTGTGCGTGGCGGCGACCACGCGGACGTTGACCTCCTTGTGGTGCGTGCCGCCCACGGGCAGGAAGGTGCCCTCCTGGAGCACGCGGAGCAGCTTCACCTGGAGGGCGGGGGACATGTCGCCCACCTCGTCCAGGAAGAACGTGCCGCCGTCGGCCACCTCGAACAGGCCCTTCTTGTCGCGCAGCGCGCCGGTGAAGGACCCGCGCGTGTGGCCGAAGAGGGCGCTCTCCAGCAGGTTGTCGTTGAAGGCGGAGCAGTTCTGCACCACGAAGGGCTGGTCCTTGCGCGGCCCGTTGTGATGGATGGCGCGCGCCACCAGCTCCTTGCCCGTGCCCGACTCGCCGTTGATGAGCACGGTGGAGTCGGAGTTGGCCACCTTCTCCATCAGTCGGAAGATCTCCATCATCGGCCCGGAGCGGCCGATGATCTTCTCGAAGCGGTAGCGCTCCAGCGCCTCCTGGGACGGGGGCGGAGGCAGCTCATCGCGCCGCGCCATCTCCGACTCGTGGGTGGCGATCTCCTGCGCCGCGAACTCCAGCAGGTCGGACAGCTTCGCCAGCTCCGCGCCGTCCAGCACGGGCACGCGCTCGTCGGCGCGGTCCAAATCCGAGAAGGGCGGGGCGAACTGGAGCAGCCGCGAGCGCAGCACCTCCACGTCGCGCGCGTTGAGCAACTGGCGGGCGAAGCCCTCGACGAAGAGACAGCCCGCGTACTCGTTGTCCACGTAGAGCGGCGCGCCCACGATGCTGAAGTTGAGGTGGCAGTCGTGGAAGAGCGAGCGGCGCATCTTCTTGTTCCCGCGGAACTTCTCGTGCAGCACGCGGACCGACTGGCTGCAGCGCCGCAGTCCTTCCTTCGAGAAGAGCGAGATGCGGCAGAACGGATTGGGGGGCGGGGCAATGTCCCCACGCTGCCACTCGTGCACCACGCCGTGTCGGTCCGCGAAGAAGAGCTCCATCTGCCACCACTTGCGGATGACATCTCTCAGCATGATGATGGTGTGCAGGCTCTGGTGCTTTTCGAAGTCCATCCCTACCTCCGTCCGGCCCGCGCACCGGGGAGGGAACCGGGCCGTCGGAATCGTGTTTCACGCTTCTCATACCTCAGGAACGGCCTGTATCCGCACTCCTCTCTCCCGTGACTACCTCCACTCACACTCGCGGGGCAGGACATGGGCATGACCACGACCACGGGCATGACCATGGCCACCATCATCACGGGCACGGGCATGGGCATGGTCCTCGGAAGGGCGGGTTGGCGGAGGAGCGACGGAAAGACCGCAGTCGGCTCATTTTCGCGCTCGTTCTGACAGCGACCATCGCCCTGGCGGAGGCTGTGGGAGGTTGGCTGACACAGTCGCTGGCCCTGATGTCCGACGCGGGCCACATGCTGACGGACGTGTCGGCGCTGGGCCTGAGCCTGGTCGCCCTGTGGTTCGCGGGCAAGCCGGCGGACGTGAAGAAGACGTACGGCTACTACCGGATGGAGATTTTGAGCGCGCTGCTCAACGGGGTGCTGCTGCTGGGCATCACCGGCTTCATCCTCTACGAGGCCTGGGAGCGCTTCCATACGCCCATGCCGGTGAAGCTGGGGCCCATGGCCATCGTCGCCACGGTGGGCCTGGTCGCCAACCTGGGCGCGCTGGGCTTCCTGCACAGCACGCACTCGATGAACGTCCGGGGCGCGTTCCTGCACGTGCTCGGGGACACGCTGTCCTCGGTGGGCGTGCTGATTGGCGCGGGCATCATGGCGCTGACCGGCTGGTTCGTGGTGGACGCCATCATCTCCGCGGTCATCTCGGTGGTCATCGTCGTGGGCGCGGTGCGGCTGGTGCGCGACGCGGTGGACGTGCTGATGGAGGCGGTGCCCTCGCACGTGGACATGCCGCAGGTGAAGGAGCTGATGCTGCGCGTGCCCGGGGTGACGGCGGTGCATGACCTGCACGTGTGGACCATCTCCAGCGGCGTGTACGCGCTCTCCGCGCACCTGGTGGTGCTGGACCCCATGGTCTGCAACAACGACGAGATTCTCTCGGCGGTGAAGCATGACCTGTTCGACCGGTTCGGCATCGACCACACCACCATCCAGATCGAGAGCGAGACCTACGCCCACCTGGGCGAGGTCCACTGAGCGGGCGCCTGGCCGACCTGCCCTCGCGGGTGGGGGCCGCGTAGCGCAACGGACGCTCCCTCAAGCTTCACCTTGCACTGGGACGCGTGCGCGGACGATTCTCCGCGCCCCATGAGCGTGCTGGACAAGGTGCTGTCATTGCGACCCGGCAACACGGTGGCCCGAGTGGGTCCGGGCTCGCGCATTCCGCTGCTCAACCCCCGTGAGCCGCTGCGCGCGCTGGAGCGCGTCCCGGTGGCGCTGCCCTGCCTGCCCGTCCAGGCCAAGGGCGCGCTGCCCGGGCTGCTGCGCGCGGCGCGCTCCGAGGACACCGTCCTGGGCCTGGCGTGTCCGCACCCCACCGCGGACCGGGGCGCGGCGGAGCGCTTCGTCGCGGCGGTGCACGAGGCCGCCGTGGAGGCCGAGCACTCCCGCCCGCTGTTCCTCCAGGCCGGGCCCGTGCGCGTGGTGAAGGCGGACGAGGACTCGCTCGGTCCACTGGGCGACGGCATCTTCCGGGTGGTGGACGCGGGCTTCTCGCTGGTGTCGTTGGACCTGTCGCGGCTGGACTCCTACGCCGCGGTGGAGGCCGTCAACGCGCTGGCGGGCCCCGTGACGGAGCGGGAGCTGTCCCTGGAGCTGAGCGCCCCGGCGCCGGGCCACGGCGGCCTGCTGGACGCGTACCGCTCGCTCCTGGAGGGCCTCAAGCAGTGGAAGGTGCCGGTGCGCTTCGTGCGCGTCTCGGAGCGGGACCTGGGCGGCGGCGAGCCGGACGTGGGCATGCTGCGCTCCGTGGTGGACCTGGCCGCCGAATACGGCGCGGTGGTGTGCGTGGGCGACGTGCGCGAGGGCTTTCCCCGGACGCTGCCCACCTACGTCGCGGCGGGCGCTCGCAAGGTGGACTGCATCGGCCCCTTCGAGCGGCTCGCGCTGGGCTCCTGGTCCGCGGACCTCCGCGCGAGCGTGGAGGAGAAGGCGGCCGCCTCGGGTGTGGCGGCGGGGGAACTCTTGAGCGTGCTGGAGGACAGCCTGCCACCCCTGGAGCCCAAGGCGCGGGAGCGGCTGGAGGCGCTGTCGTTCGCGGAGGCCTCGGAGGTCTTCGCCGCGCTGGGCGCGGTGGGCACGGGCGGCTCGGTGATGCGCTTCCTCGCGGAGAACCGGGGCGAGTAGCCGCCGCGCGGTGTAGAAGGGCCGCCTATGCGAATCGTCTCAGGCTCCGCGAAGGGCAGGGCCATCGCCGGTCCCAAGTCCACGTCGCTCCACATCCGCCCCACGGCGGACCGCGTCCGGGAGACCATCTTCAACGTGCTGGGCCAGTTCCTGGACGGCCAGAAGGTCCTCGACTTGTACGCGGGCACCGGCGCGCTGGGCCTGGAGGCCCTGTCCCGAGGCGCGGGTGGCGTGGTGCTGGTGGACCAGGACCGGGAGGCCCAGGCCCTGTGCCGGCAGAACACGGACGCGCTGGGCTTCGCCAGCCAGGTGGAGCTGCTCGCCCAGCCCGTCGTCCGAGCGCTCGAGTCCCTGCGCCGCCGCAACGAGCGCTTCGAGCTCATCTTCGCGGACCCGCCCTATGCCGCGCGCGTCGTGGAGACGGTGCTGGAGGGGGTGACGGGGGCGACGCTGCTGGCGCCGAGCGGGATGCTGGTGGTGGAGCACGACAAGAGGGAGAGCGCTCCGGATGCCCATGCGGGGCTGACGCTGGAGGACCAGCGCCGGTTCGGCGACACCCTGGTGAGCTTCTACCGGGCGCCCTGACCATTGCTTGACCGGCATCCGGGGCCGTTCGAGACTCCCTGGCACATGCCGGTCGCCATCTACCCAGGTTCGTTCGATCCGCTCACCAACGGGCACCTGAGCCTCATTCAGCGCAGCCTGAAGATGTTCGACAAAGTCATCGTCGCCATCGCGGTGAACCCGAAGAAGACGCCGCTCTTCACCGAGGACGAGCGGCGCGACTTGATTCGCGACGCCGTGAAGGACCCGAGGGTGGAGGTCGACGCCTTCCACGGTCTGCTGGTGGACTACGTCAAGCGCCGAGGGGTGAGCGTCATCGTCCGCGGGCTCCGGGCGGTGTCGGACTTCGAATACGAGTTCCAGCTCGCCAACATGAACCGCAAGCTGGCGCCCACGGTGGAGACCGTCTTCATGATGACGGGGGAGGACTACTTCTACATCTCCTCCCAGCTCGTTCGGGAGGTCGCTTCGTTCAACGGCGACGTCACGGGGCTGGTGCCGCCCAACGTGCACGACGCGCTCAAGGCGAAGTTCGCGCGGAAGACGTAGCCCGCTTCGAGGCACTTGTCGGGCCGGCGCCGCCGCGCTACGCATTCGCGCATGAAACTCGCCCGTCGGCTCCAGGCCATCAAGCCGTCTCCCACGCTCGCTCTCAACTCCCGCGCCAAGGCGCTCGCGGCCCAAGGCGTGGACGTGGTGGCCCTGGCGGCCGGCGAGCCGGACTTCGACACGCCGGACTACATCAAGCAGGCGGCCATCGACGCGCTGAAGGCCGGCTTCACCAAGTACACGGCCACGGCGGGAATCCCCGAGCTGCGCGAGGCCATCTGCCGCAAGCTGGAGCGCGACAACGGGCTGCGCTTCACGCCGGAGCAGGTGCTCGTCACGTCCGGTGGCAAGCAGGCGCTCTACAACTTCTGCCAGGCGGTGCTGGACGAGGGGGACGAGGTCCTCATCTTCTCGCCGTACTGGGTCAGCTACCCGGACATGGTGCGGCTCGCGGGGGCCACGCCCGTCATCGTCGCCACGCGTGAGGAGGACGGCTTCGCGCCGGACCCGGACGCCATCCGCCGGGCCCTCACCCCGCGCACGCGCGCCGTCTTCATCAACAGCCCGGGCAACCCGACGGGCGCGGTGTACTCGCGCGCCGCGCTGGAGGGCATCGCCGACGCCGTGCGCGGCCATGACTGCCTCATCGTCACGGACGACATCTACGAGAAGCTGCTCTACACGGGCGAGCGGCTGGGCATCAGCGACGTGGCGCCGGACCTGGTGCCCCGGCTCGTTGTCGTCAACGGCATGAGCAAGGCGTACTCCATGACGGGCTGGCGCATGGGCTATGCGGCGGGGCCTCGGCCGGTGCTGTCCGCGATGCAGTTGGTGCAGGACCAGTCCACCTCCAACGCGTCATCCATCGGCCAGAAGGCCGCGTTGGCGGCGCTCCAGGGACCGCCGGACACGATTGCCGCCATGGTGACGGAGTACCGCGCGCGAAGGGACTACTTCGTGGGCGGCCTCAACGCGCTGGACGGCGTGCGCTGCCGGATGCCGGAGGGGGCCTTCTACGCGCTCGCGGATGTCCGGGGGCTCTACGGTCGGCCCTACAAGGGCAAGGCGGTGACGGGCTCCATTCAGTTGTCGGAGATCCTCCTCGACGACTTCCGCGTCGCCGCCGTGCCGGGAGACCCGTTCGGCGCGGAGGGGTACATCCGCATGAGCTTCGCCACGTCGCGCGAGGTGCTCGGCAAGGGGCTCGCGCGGCTGGGCGAACTGGTCCAGGCGCTGCGCTGAAGCCCCGGCCCGTTTCTCCCCGGCGGGCCCGAGAGGGTGTCGCCGGGGTGGGGCTCAGTCCGTGTAGGCGAAGGCGCGGTACTCGCCGCCGTACGGCTTGTAGAGGAAGACACCGGCGCGGCCGGAGAGGTTGCCCACGGCGACCCAGATGTCCTTCATGTTGCGCAGGTCCAACCCGAGCCGGGCGGGGGCCTTGCCGTACTTCTTCTCCATCTCCTCCAGCGTCATCACCTCCACGTCGTAGAGGTTGACCAGGTCCGTGCGCTTGAGGCGCAGCTGCTTCACCCACGCGGCCACCAGCTCCTCGGGCGTGGCGAAGCGCTTCTCCTCGAGCTGGAACGGGTAGAACAGCTCGTTGGCGGTGCTGCGCACATCACCCGTCAAGAGGCACTGGAAGAGGAAGCGCGCGCTCGTCTTGATGTCGCTCAGCTTCACCTCCGTCGCCGACATCGGCGGCGCGTCCGAGATGACGGGCGGGGGCACCACCATGTCGGCGGGCTTGATTGCCGGGGGAGGAG
>NZ_JABXEM010000168.1:0-25513 GCF_013372595.1 Myxococcus sp. AM011 | reverse complement strand
CCGTGACAGCCGCCCCGCAGCCGCCCCCTCGCAACGAGGAGACGGCCATGGTCCGCGTGCCCACGCTCTCCGCGGAGCCCGGAAGCCACGCGGGTGCCCCCTCCCGTCGCGGCGCACCGGCCCGACGCAGGCCGCAGCCTCAGCTCCCCGCCGCCTTCTCCGACAGCGACACCACCGCCAGGCCCTCTCGAGGAGGCTTCCCCGACGGCGACACCACCGCCAGGCCCTCCCGAGGAGGCTTCCCCGACGGCGACACCACCGCCAGGCCTTCCCGAGGCTTCCCCGACGGCGAAGTCACCACCAAGCCTTCCCGGGGCTTCCAGGAGAACCGTCGTCCTCCCGAGCACCACGACGACGACGAGGACTCCCACGTCCACACCCTGCGGGGCGTCCCCGTCGTGCGCTCCAAGTCCCAGGGCTGGCTCAAGGTCCTCGCCGCGGTGCTCGTCCTCTTCGCGGTGGGCGCCGGAGCAGTCGGACTGGGACTCGATGGAGGCGTCGTGTCCGCCTGGGCCGCGCCCATGCTGGGGCTCGACAAGAAGGACCCGGAGGTGGCGCAGCCCACCCCGATTGCGCCCCCGAAGCAGCGCACCCCTCCTCCGTCGGAGCAGGCCAAGGCGCCTCCCGCCGACGACACGGGGACGGGCACCGGCACTCCCCCCGTCGTCGTGGAGAACAACGTCCCGCCCCAGGCTCCGGAGACGCCGGTGGTGGTCGACACGGTGGATGCCCTGCCGGAGCCGGAGCCGACCCCGTCCATCGACGAGGAGGAAAAGCCGGTGCGCAAGACGGCGCGCACCACCGTCAAGCGCTCCTCCAAGGAGTCGACCCGGACCAGCCGGCGCGTCACGCCCGATTCGAGCGAGGACAGCACAGCGGCCCCCACGGGAGAGCCGGGCTTCCTCACCCTCGTCACGGAGCCCTACGCCAAGGTGTATCTGGGGAGCCAGTCGCTGGGTGACACCCCGCTCTTCAAGGTGAGCCTGCCTTCGGGCAAGCACACGCTGAAGCTGGTGGACGGCGACGGCAAGGCACTCAAGCTGTCGGTCGACATCAAGCCCGGCGACATCACCGCCGTGCGAGTTCCGCTGGAGATGCTGTCCCGGCAGTAGTTTGTCCCGAGGGGCGGCAATCGCTCGGAGCGCCGTGCGTAGCCCGCCATGACGGGGCCTCTTCCAGGCCCCCTGCCTTGGGAGCGCGCCATGAAGACCGCCCGGATGTCCCTGCTCGTCCCCCTGCTGATGTTCGCGGGGGTGTCTTTCGCGGAGGACTCTCACGCGCAGAAGACCGAGACGCGCGAGGTCGATGACTTCGAGAGCCTGGCGGTGGGCCACGGCATCAAGGCCAAGGTGAAGGTCGGCCCCAAGTCCGTCCGCGTCGAGGGCCCCGCGGAGCTGCTCTCCCGCCTGCGACTCGTGGTGAAGGACGGACAGCTCACCACCGAAGTCGAGCGCCAGGGCGTCTTCGGCAACAACTTCTCCGGCGGCAAGGTCCGCCTGTACGTCTCCAGCCCCCAGTTGGAGGGCGTGGAGGCCAGCGGCGGCAGTCACGTCGAGGCGGAGGTCGCCGCCTCGGACGAGTTCTCCGCCGAGGCCAGCGGCGGCGCGGCCCTCACCGTGCGCGGAATGGACACGGACAAGGTCGAGGTCGAGGCCAGCGGCGGCGCCGTGGTGAATCTGGAAGGCCGCGCCCGGGAGCTGAACGTGGAGGCCAGCGGCGGCGCCGTCGTCAAGGCCATGGAGCTCAAGGGCGTGAAGTCCCTCGACGTGGAGGCCAGCGGCGGAGTGCGCGTGGAGGCGGACCCCTCGGAGCGCCTGTCCGTGGACGCCACGGGCGGCACCACCGTCCAGTGCGTCTCCCGCCCGCCCCGCACCGAGGTGAAGGCGCGCGGCGGTACCCGCGTCGTCTACCTCAAGGACTGAGCCCGGCGTGACGTGTCCGGGACGTCCCGGACGGAGAGGGAGCCCCCCTGGGTAGGGAGTGACACTACCTTTGTCGGTTCGGGCGACCTTGCTCCGGTGAGCGGGGGCGATTGGAATGCGGCTCCCCCCACCGCCGGAGAAGCCACAACATGACGGTCCCGATTCCTCCTCCTCCCTCGCAGGGCGCATCGGGACGCAACAAGGCAGCGCTGTGGAGTGGCGTGGGGCTGGTGGTGGCCCTCGCCGCCGGCGGCACCCTCCTCTTCCGGGCGGGCCGCGCGACGAGCCATGACGGGCACGAAGCCGGGGAACACGCCCACCGCGACGAGCCCTCGAAAGCGCCGCGCGCCGCGAAGCCCGCCGCCCCCATGGAAGTGCTGCGCCACACGGACCGCGCCGCGCGCGCCGCCGCCACGGGGGATTTGAAGAAGGCCCGCGAGTCGCTCGGTGAGGCGCTGATGCTGGCCCCCCAGCACGCGCCCGCCCTGCTGGTGCACGCGTGTCTGGCGCTCGAGGAAGGCAACGACGCGGAAGTCACCACGGTGCTGGCGCAGCTCACGGCCGCGGCGCCGGGGAGCAGGGAGGTGAAGCTGTTGGAGACGCTGCGCGAGCTGCGACGCGCGCCGGGTGTCTCCTGGCAGCAGGGCTTCCGCCAGGCATGGGTGAAGCTGGGCCGCCCCGACTTCCGCAAGAGCGAGCTGTTGCCGGGCGCCACGCCCCTGCCTCCGGACCCCACGCTGGCGGACTGGGAGAAGGGCGCGTGGGAGAAGGCCACCTCGGACGACGTCAAGCTGCGGCTGGCGCTCTCCACGCGCAGGCTGGACGCGGACAAGGCCCTGTTCCTGCTGGCGCAGGTGCCCCGGCTGGAGAACCCGGACCTCTACCTGGCCGTGCGGGACGCGCTGCGGGGCGAGTCCCTGCCGGAGTCCGAGCACGAGCGGGCGCGCAAGACGTTCCGCGAGAAGCTGGAGGCGCTGGCCAAGGCGCACCCGAACGCGATGCAGCTCCAGTTGCTCCTGTTGCTGGGTGACACGGAGTCCGGCACCGAGCTGACCGCCGCGGAAATCGACGCGCTGGAGCGCGTGGCGGCGCTGCCCGCCTGGCGGGAGACGTCTTTTCGGGAGGGCTACGTGGCGACTCGCCAGCTCCTGAAGGAAGCAGGCGTGCCGGATGCCAGCGCGCTGTCGATGGCGGTGGCCCTGCGGGGTATCAACGAGCGTGGGACGTGGATTCTGCGCACCCGCAACGTGGCGACGCGAGGCTCGCTCTCCGAGGAGGGCCGCAAACGCCTGGGCCGCATCACCCGGGACATCGGCGCGAGCATGGTGAAGCAGACCACCGTGGTGGAGCGGATGACGGGCCTGCAGTTGGTGCGCGGCGGCAACACGGACATGGGGGACGAGGCGGGCCGGACGCTGACGCTGAATCAAATCCAGGCGCTGGAGCAGACCATCGGCCAGTTCCAGCAGACGGCGATGGAGCGCTGGCCGCTGAACTCGCTGACAGAAGAACTGATGGAAGAAAGCACCCAGGACGAGCTGGGTTACCTGCGGTCCTTCGCGGCGGCGGCGCCCACGGGCACGGCGGCCCGGGTGGGGCCGTAGTCAGCGGGCAGGTGACGAGGTGACTCGGGCCCCAGGGAACGCGCTTCCCCCCGGGGCCCGAGCGGGCCCCCCACGATGCAACGGAGCCGCCGCACGCCGGACCTCCAAGGTCGTCCGGGCAACCGCACTCCTTCCACTCAAGCGCCGGGACCAAGGGGGTGCATCCCGGACAGGCCTCGCGTGGGCAATGTGGAACACGTCTACGTCTTTCAACGCAACGATGGCCGAAGAATATCGGGTACGCGGTGCATGTCCACCCGCAGGGTAAGTGCCACCGGGTGTGCCGTGTCAGGCCGGGTTTCCGAGGGTCGCATTCACCGCCGGCCCTGGAAATCTTTCCGGAAAAATTCGAGCAGGAACGATTGACAGCGCGCCCGGGCTGGCTTTGGCCCGCGCCTGACGCACTCGTGGAGCAGGAGCAGGCGTCAACGCGGGTTGTCAGGGCTGTCCACGGCGTTGACGGGGACTTGCGTCAAATCCGCTGAATCCCTGGCGCTTCAAAGGCTTGCATCGCTGGGAGGCGCTGGCCGTGGCGTTGCACTGAGGCCCGTGCATCATGCACGTCGCCTTCTACCTGTTGCTCGCCATCGGCCTCTTGGGGACCTTCGACGTCCTCTACTTCCACCTCTGGCGCGGCCGGCTCCATGAGCGTCCCGAGTGTCAGCGCGAGGTGCTCTGGCACACCGCGCGTCACCTCATCTACGCGCTCCAATTCCTCTGGGTGTCGCACGTGCGCTTCCAGGGGTGGGCGCTCGGGTTGCTCGTGGTGCTGTACGCCGCGGACATCTTCGTCGCGCTTGGCGACGTCTGGGAGGAGCGCGACAGCCGGGCGTTCCAGGGCGGTGTCCCCCGGGGTGAGTACTTCATGCACGTGGTGCTGAGCGTGCTGGTGGGGCTGTACCTCATGGCCACCTTCCAGGCGGTATGGAGAGATTGGTTCCTGCCCACGGGCCTGCGCGTGGACCCGCCCGATGTACCGGTGGCGCTGCGCACGCTGATGACGGTGATGGGGGTGACGGCGCTGGTCGTCTTCGTGAAGGACCTGGCGCGGTGGCTCGCCTTCCGTCGGCGGCCAGTGGCCACTCCATCGCGACAACCTTTACTCCAAAGGATTGTCGTGGAGGTGCTCATCCCCGCGCCCGTCGAGATGGTGTGGGAGCGCACGCAAGAGCCGGAGCTGCACACGGCGTGGGACGTGCGCTTCACGTCCATCCGCTACCTGCCGGAGGCCGATGAGCGAGGGTTCCACCTGATGGACTACCGGACGCACCTGGGCTTCGGGCTCGAAATCATCGGGTGGGGTCGCTACCTGGCGAACACGCCGCACGTGCGCTCGACGTTCGAGTTCGGCTCGGAGGACTGGCGGAGTCTCATCCTCCGCGGCCGTGGCGTGTGGCTCTACGAGCGCAGGCCCGAGGGGACGTTCTTCAAGACGGTGTTCGACTACCGCGCGCGGTACGGCGTGGTGGGGGAGGTGCTCGACGCGCTGCTGTTCCGTCCGGTGATGAGGCTGGGCACGGAGTGGGGCTTCGAGACGCTGCGGCAGTGGTGTGCGGGGGATGAACATGCTCCGGCACGAGGCCGCTCTCGCTGGCGCTTTGGATTGTTCGTCGTCGCGCGACTGCTTGGCAGGTCGCCGGCACCGGGCGCGGCGCGTTCGTCCCCCACGTCAAAACCCTGTGGAGAACTTGTGGAGGTGTCGTCATGAGCGACAGGGCCGTGGCGGTTCATCCCGGTCATCAGCGTCGGACTCGATTCGGCACGCACGTGGAGAGCACCGTGTCCCAGATGAACTCGACGACGGCGCTCCCACTCGGAGATGCACGACTGGAGGCCTTGCTCCGTTCGGAAGCTTCCCTGCTCGCGGATGCGCAACTGGAGGCCCTGCTTCATTCCGGAGAGCTCCACCCCGGGGACTCTCAATTGGAGGCCCTGCTCCAGGTGCACGCGCAGGCACGGCTCCATCCGGAGGAGCTCGATGAAGCGCGGACGGCCCTGCCCCATGCGTCGCTCGGAGCGCTGCGGAACTTCGCGCTCCGACACCGGGCCTGCCGACTCTCGCTGGGTCTGCTCTCGGACTTCTATCGCTCGCATCCGTGCCGCATGGCTCGGGTGCATGTGCTGGCGGCGAGCGCGGTGACACTCGGTCGCTTCTGGGGAGTGTCGGAACCCTTCGCGCGATTGGGCGCGGCCGTCATGCCCGTGGATGAGCGAGGCCTGCCCCGGACTCCAGAGTGGGCGTCCTATGCGCGCGCCTGCGAGGAGCACCTCCCGCTGGAGGTCCGTGACGAGCGCTGGATTGAAGCCCACATGCGGGACGTGGCCCGGGCTCGGGACGTGGGCCATGAGGCGGCCTTCCTCGAAGAAGCCCGCGCCCACGGACACGAGCCCCTGTGGCGTCTGCTGGTGCAGCACGTGGAGATGACGCTCGGCGCGCGCCTCTTCGACCAGCCCGCCCTCGCGGGGGCCGTCTCGGGTGAGACGGCGATTGCCCACGGACTGGCGCTGTCCCTGTCGCGCATGGTGAGCGCGAGCTGGAGCCTGCTGCGCCACTACGCCTTCTCCACCCTGCGCGCGCTGTGCCTGCCCCGCTGGCGCCATGTCCCGGGCCTGGTCGACGAGCGGCGCACGGCGTGGTTGCTGCTCGCGAGCTTCGTCACCGCGTGGACGGCGGCCAGTGTCTACCGTCGCGGCGTGAAGGCGGTGCATCGAGGCCAGCGCGCGCGGCCCTCGGATGTCTGGCCCCTGCTCGCGGCGGTGCTGGGTCCGGACCTGGGCCGCGTGGACCCGCGCGTCATCCGCTTCTATGCCAACCCGGGCGCGTGGAGCGCGCGCGCCTCTGTCACCTTCTCCTCGTGCACGGCGCGGCTGTTCGCCTGGGTCGCCACCCGACTGTCCGGCCAGGGCCTCTCCGAGCACGGGACACGTGCCTTCCCCGGACGCTTCCTCACCTTCCGCCGCGCGGATGGCTCCATGCACTTCGTCCGGGAGCTGTACTGCGACGGCGTGCTGCGACGATTCGACTCCGACTTCGTCCTGCGCGACGGCCGACTCCACGAGGTCTTCGTCGAGCACGGCCTGGACCTGGAGCTGGACGTGTCGGTCCTGGAGGACGGCGGCATCCGCTTGCGCGGCCAGACGCTGCGCTGGCGCGGCCTGGTGCTGCCGCCGTTCGGGCGCGGCGTGGAGTTCCGCATCCACCCCGCGTCGGACGCGACAGAGCGCGTGGACATCATCGGGACCTTCGGCGTCGAGGGGCCGGCGTCGCGACGAGCCCCCCTGGCCCGCATCCACTACGAGGCCTGGCGCCAGGGCGACGCCGTGCCTCCCGGGACGAGAGAACCTCAGTTGCCCGCGTAGGCGCGCTCCAGGGCGGCGATGTCGATTTTCTGCATCTTGAGCATCGCCTGCACCACCCGCCCGGCCTTCGCCGGGTCCTTGTCCCCCATCAACTGCATCAGCGTCCGGGGGATGATCTGCCAGGACACGCCGAAGCGGTCCTCCACCCAGCCGCACGGCTTGTGCTTTCCTCCACCGGCGGCGAGTTGCTCCCACAGCGCGTCCACCTCGGCCTGCGTCTCGCAGTCGACGAAGAGCGAAATCCCCTCGGAGAACTTGAAGTAGGGACCGCCGTTGAACGACAGGAAGGTCTCACCTTCCAGCTCGAAGGTGACGGACGTGGCCGCGCCGTCCGGGCCCCGGTTCACCGAGACCATCTTCGAGTTCTTGAACACCGACGTGTAGAGCTTCGCCGCCTCTTCCGCCTGGTTGTTGAACATCAGGAACGGGGTGATCTTCTTCATGGGGGCATCCTCGGTAGGGGGCGACACCAGGAGGGTGCCGACCTTTTGCCCTACGTCGAAGCCACTTCCGGTTCCTCGACATGCCCTTTTTATTTTCTTCGGATTTCGGGCCCGCCCCCTCTGACGTCAGTGGTCGGCCCCCTCGTGGTGGTCATGGCCCGGGCCGCCAAAAGTCCCCGGCCAGGGCTCCTTCGCGGGCAGCAGGCCCGGCATGGGGAAGCGCTGGAAGCGGGCCTGGCTGTAGGCAAAAGGTGGGTCACACTCGCCACAGGTGTTGGCCCCGTCCATCAGCACCAGGGCCCCGGGTGCCAGCTCCATCAACTGCGGAGTCGTCAGGGCCGAGTAGTCGAGCCGGCACTGGAAGGCCTCGGCGCCGTCCGACATGCCCACGCCCACCAGCAGTTGGTCGTTGTTGCCGTTGGTGGCCGTCGTGAGCACCAGCGTCCGGGGTGGCAGGCCCGGCGCATCCGGCCAGGACGCGAGCCGCAGCTCCTTCGTCGTGAGCTGCTGCCCCGAGCGCACCGAATACGTCCACACGGGGTTCAGCGAGGGCAGCTCGAAGCCCTTCAGCTGCGTGGCCATGGGCAGCGAGCCGCCGTCGTTCGGATTCACGGTGGTGCCCGGTGCGCTGGGCACCAGTCGCCCCCGAGTCGCCACCAGGCGGCCGAACTGCTGGGGAATGCTCGCCGCCACCGAGCCATCCGCCGTGAGCAGCGCCTGCGCCGCGCGCTCCTGGAACAGCAGCCCGTCCACCACCGCCAGCTCTCCGGCGCGGTGCGACTGTGACTTGCGCCAGCGCGGCACCCCGTCGGACGAGAAGGCCATCATCAGCGAGGGCGCGCCCGCCTGGAGTGGCGCCCCCACGTTCACCGTCTGCGAGAAGGAGACATACAAGTCCCCCAGCGCATCGGAGACGACACCGAAGGGGTGCGGGTGGTTGCACTCGGACAGCAGCGGGTCGCTCAGCTCCTGGGCGGACACCATCTGTCCGTACGCGTCCAGCACCACCAGGAAGTACATGCGACACAACGTCTCGCGGTTCAGCCCCGCGGGGTAGGCCTCGAACAGGGCCGCCAGCCGGTCCGGAGCCATCACCGCCAGCCGCGCGAGGAAGAGGCTGGTCGTGCGCTGCGCGATGTCTGGCCGTGCTCGCGACAAGTTGAAGGTCCACCGGGGCGCGCCCGTGTAGCGCTCCACCAGCGACACCGTGCCGTCCTCCGGCAGGTCCATGCACAGGAGCCGGTCATTCCACAGCATGCAGCGCCGGGCCGCGTCGCCGCTCAGCATGGGCACCGGGGCCGCGGCGTCGAGCAGCGCGGACGCGTAGAAGCCCGCCAGCGTCACGTCTCCTTCGGGCCCCACCAGCAGGTCATGCAGATTCACCCCCCGCACGGCCGCGTCGAGAATCCAGTCCGGCTCCAGCGACACCGCGGCGGGGCGCTCGCACACGGGCCCCCGGCAACGGCCCTCCGCCTGACACGGACTGGCCGCCGCGCAGACGAAGCCGTCCGGCAGGTTGCGCCGCGCGCACGCGCCTTCCACGCACACGTCGGCGGCGTCACAGCCGCGCTCCGTGCCACAGAAGGTGCCGTCCGGCGCATCGGCCAGGCCGCAACCGAGCTTCGAATCACACGTGCCCACCTGGCATGCCCCCGCTCCGGGACACGGCGGCGCGGGCACCGCGCGACACCCATCCAGCGCGTGGCACACGTCCGTGGTGCAGGCGTTGGCGTCGTCACACGGCCGCTCCAGGCCCCTGCACCGGCCTTGCTGACACGTGGCCATGGAGAGGCATGCATTGCCCGGGTCACACCCGGTGCCGTCCGGCAGCCGCGTCTCCACGCAGCGCTCGGACACGGGGTCGAACACCGCGCTGGCGCACACCACCGCCTGGCACTCCGGCGTCGGCCGGGCCTCGCCCGCGAGCACCAGCTCCGCGCGACCTCCGTCCGACGCGGTGCCGATGAGCCGGGCCTCGTACGTGCCCTGGGCCTGGGGGCTGAAGCGCAGCCGCACCGGCACCTCGCTCGCCCCCACGCGCGCGGGCAGCGCGTCCACCAGCGAGAAGGGCGCTTCCACCGAGGTCCAGGTGACGTCCAGCGGAGCACGCCCCGCGTTGAGCACCCGCACCTCCGCCTCGCGCACCCCGCCGGGATACGCGGGGGGGAAGTCCAGCCGGGACAGCGACAGCCGGAGCCGGCCCTCCGCGCCGACGAGGGGAGGGGGCTCGCGACATGCCGTCAGACAGGTACCGAGCACCGTCGCCCACAGGATGAATGCCCACCCCACCCCGCCTGCTCTCGTCGCGCGTGCCATGGGTGCCTCCCGTGCTCCTGCCCCCGCGTATAGTCCCGAGGCCCGGAGGATGCGAGGGGTCCGCCTGACGGCGCTGTCGGCCACCCGCCCTCCCACGGGCCCCGGGGAACGCGCCCGTTTCGGCTGCTGAACGCTCGCGCCTGTAGACTCCCTCGCGTCCGTCCTCCATCGGGAGTCCCCCATGTCCTCGCGTCCCACCCTCGTGCTCGTCCTGGCCCTGCTCGCGCCGTGGGCCCTTCCCGCCTTCGCGCAGGACGTGCCGCGCACGATGACCTTCCAGGGGCGCCTGGTGCGCGCGGACGGCACCCCGGAGAGCTCTCCGCAGGACCTCACCTTCACCCTCTACGCCTCACCCGTGGGAGGCGCCCCGCTGTGGCAGGAGAACCACCTGGCCGTGCCGGTGACGAATGGCTACTACGCGGTGGTGCTGGGCTCCTCGGTGGCGCTGGGGGACGACCTGGTGCGGCGCTCGGAGATGCACCTGGGCGTCGCGCTCGCCAGCCAGTCGGAGCTGACGCCGCGCTTCCGCATGGCCTCGGTGCCCTTCGCGTTGCGCTCCAGTGACAGCATCCGTCTGGAGGGCCGCGCCGCCAACACCTTCGCGCCCGTGAGCCACACCCACGCCAACGCCACCGCGACGACGGCGGGCTTCATGTCCGCCGCGGACAAGACGAAGCTGGACGCGCCCGCGCCCACGTATGGAGACGGCCTCATCGCCACCGGTACGCCCCTGGCCGTGCGCGTCAGCTTCCCGACGGCGGGCGGCACCAACGGCTCGGCCCGAGTCGCCGCGCGCTCCGACCACACGCACGCCAGGCCCGCGCTGTCATGCGGTTACAAGAGTGCCACCGGTAACGATTCGACGGACACCCGCGCCGCCATCGCCTGGTGCGCGACGGGCGAGACGCTGATGGGCGGCGGTTGCAGCGGACTCGAGGAAGCGCCCACTGGCGTCGCCTTCAACCCCACGGGCGTCACCTTGGAGAGCGGCGCCACGCAGACCCCGGGCGTGCCCGGCTACCGCTGCCGCAGCCACGCCGACAGCACCAGCGCTCCCACCGCCTACGCCATCTGCTGCCGCATTCCGTGAGCACCGGGACACCGCGTCGGATGCGTCACCCACGCTGACACTCGTGACTTCGTCCATCGCCAGGAGGTCGCAGCCTCACCGGAGAGCTGAACATCGAACGGAATGCTCGTCCCCTCGGGGAATGGAGGCGGGCGAGCCCACCAACGGCCCGCTTCCCCGCAGACACTTCAGCCAGCGGAACTCGAAACCCTGTGATTTTTTCAGATGGTCGTCTCTGACCCACTGCAACCGCGCGGAATAGTTGGATCACAGAAGGGTACGGTTCTAGCAGTCGGGGACGGCATGACCTCCGTCTCGGACACGGGCTCGCAATCCTCCCAGGCCTTCACCGTGCTCATCCCACGCGGGCTGCAAGGCAGCGTGGATGGCCTGCCTCAGGATGTGCGGCAGGCCCTGCTCTCGGAGCTGTTTCGCATGGCCTCGCTGGCACACCAGGAACGAAGCCTCCTGCTGCCCATGTCGGAGCCATATGCGTTGAACCTGGACCTGGATGGCTGCCACGTCACCGTGGAGATGGACCCATCCCGCTCGCGGCTGACCCTGGCGGGGCTCACGCGCGCTCGAGCGCTGGGCTGAGCCCGGCGATACGTGAACGAAGATGTCTCGACGGGCCGGCTACGAAGAATCCTGGGACCTCACCTACCTGGTGGAGCAGTTGCGTGAGCTCATCAGCCGCGACCTGGAGCTGGATGACGCGCTCGCGGAGGAGCTCGAGGACACCCTGGCCCGGCTCGTCCTGCGCAACCAGCGCCTGCGCGGACTGCAGCGCATGGTGAACGCGGAGCGCGACGCGGAGGACCTGGAGGTGCTGCGCAACGCGCTGGAGCACACGGACCGCGAGCTGCTCGCCCACCTGCCCCGGCTCCTCGAGCGTCTGCGCGAAGTCCACTCCTGAGCCGCCCCGCTCCCTACGGCGTGGCCCCCGGATGCAGCGTGTGGGTGGGTCCGCTCGCCGGAGGCCCTCCCACGCCCAGGCCCACGGAACCGGGCCCGATGGGAAGTACCGCCGCCGCTGGCGCCAGGCTTCCAGACTCGGCGCGCACGGGGCCCTCGCACGCGCCCGAGCGGCAGCCCTCCAGGCCCTGACACGGCCTGCCCACGCCACACGCCACCGACTGACACGTGCCCGCGCGGCACACCTGGCCAGAGGCACATGGGCTCACGGCCGCGCACGCCTCCGTGGCGGACAGGCACGCACCGGCGCGGCACACCTCGCCCGGGCCACACTGCGCCACGGTGTTGCAGGACAGCGCCTGGCACGCGCCCTCGCGACACACCTGCTGCGCGGGGCAGCTCACCGCCGAGCAGCCCGCGTTCGACACACAGCGGCCGTCCGCGCCGCAGCGCTCGTCGGATGCGCAGGAGAAGTCCGCCGTGCACAACACGCCCCGGCACTGTCCGCCGGAGCGGCACACCGTGCCCTGGGGACAGGCGACGCCCAGGCAGCCATCCCTCACGCACTCCGAGCCGATGCAGCGCTCGGTGGGAAAACACGCCGTGTTCGCATCGCAGCCCACGCGACGGCACGTGCCTCCGCGGCACACCTCGCCGTCGGCGCATGCCGTCCCGAGGCACGAGGGCTCCACGCACGCGCCCAGCTCGCACACGCGTCCGGAGCCACAGGCCACGCCCTGGCACGTGGTGGCGAGACACCTGCCCTCCACGCACGCCTGAGCGTCCGGGCACACCACGCCCTGGCACAGGTCGGGCGGCACCAGCGCGGTGCTCTTGTCGCAGCCAGCCAGCGCCACGAGCGCCACCAGCAACAGCCCCTTGAGTGGCATCAGGGCCTTCATGGCAGCAGCCCCGTCAGCGGCATCCGAGCGCTCATGTAGACAGCCCTCAGCGGCATCCGGGTGCTCATGGCAGTAGCCCCGTCAGCGGCATCCGGGCGCTCATGTAGACAGCTCTCAGCGGCATCCGGATGCTCATGGCAGCCGCTCCGTGCGGTCCGCCGCCGGCAGCGCCAGCGACTCCGGCCGCGTCAGCACGACGCCCAGCACCACTCCTGCCGCCGCCGCCAGGCCCACCCCGCCCACGACATAGGGCCAGAGGGCGCGGCGAGGTGCCTCTTCCACCGCCGTCTCCGAGATGGGGAACGTCGCCGCGTCACGCGCCGAGGCCACCGCCGCCGGCAGGACCTCGGTGGCCTCCAGCCGCAGCGGCGCGCGTGGGCTGCCCTGCTCGAAGAGAACCAGGCCCCCGGCGTCCCGTGCCACCGCGTAGGCCTCCACGGCGCGCGCGGGAGGCGCCTTCACGGACACGGGCCCCGACGGCGAGCCCACCGCCGCGGAGAACCCCGCCGCGCCCGGCAGGCGCACCGCCACCATCACCTCCGTGGCCACCTTCCGGGGCTGCGCCAACACCGCCGACACCCGGCCATCCGGCAGCCGCGTCACGGTGAGTGTGGCCCGCTGGCCCTCCATGGCGGCCCGTGCCGCGCGGAACGGCACCTGGACCTTGGGCCCCAGCGAGTCCTTCACCTGCGCCGAGGGCTCCAGGAGGAGAAGAACCTCGAATGCCTCCTGGGCCTCCTGGCGCTGCCCCATGAAGGCGCGAGCCAGTGCCAGCCCCCGCCATGCCTGAAGGCGCTCCACTCGCGTCCCAGGGCCCTCCAGGGCCTCCAGGAAGGACGTGGCGGCGGCATCGAACTCCAGGGCGTCGAACTGTTGCTCGGCGCGCACCAGCGGCGGCTCCGCGCCCCAGGCCTGGGTGGCGAACAGCCAGAACATGAAGGTCAACGCGCGCACGGCTCATCAGTCTACAACCGTGTTGCACCCGTCCACAGGCGTTGTCCCCAGCGGCCTGCTGCTTCTTTAAAAGCTTAATGTAGGTATTGATCAAATGGTGGAAGCAGTAGAGGGCTCGGATTTGGGGATAAGTCAGCAAGCTCGCGGGATAACTGACGAATTCGTCCGCTGCTACATGTGGGTAAACTGACGGTTTCCCCCGGCCTTCCACAGGGGCTGATCCACGCCACCGTTTCTCCACAACCTCACCCCCGCTATCCACAGGCCATCCACAGGTCTCCCGTGGATGAGGGGCGACCGGGCGTGACGGTGGATACTCACCACACGTCCGCGCCCTACAAGCCTGTTATCCTCCGTCGTGGTGCTGCTCCGGTGTCGGGGCGCTGTCGTGGAGGTTGCACCCATCGATTTTTATCGCGGCGAGCGCATCGGGAAGTACGAGGTCGTCACACAGTTGTCCGTGGGTGGCATGGCCGAGCTGTTTCTCGGCTTCACCTCGGGTCCGGGTGGCTTCCGTAAATACGTGGTCGTCAAACGCATCCTGCCGGACGCTCGGGACAACGAGCAGTTCGAGCGGATGTTCTTGGACGAGGCGCGAATCACCGCGGCCTTCAACCACCCCAACATCGCGCAGGTGTTCGACCTGGGGCAGGAGGAGGACGGCCTCTACCTGGCGATGGAGTTCATCGCCGGGCAGAACCTGAACCAGATAACGAGCGCGTGCCTGCGCGCCAGGCAGCCGGTGCCGCTGGGCTTCACGCTGTCGGTGGCGCGCGACGTCTGCATGGCGCTGTACTACGCGCACACCTTCACCGCGCCCTCGGGCGAGCCCAGCCCCGTCATCCACCGCGACGTCGCCCAGAAGAACATCATGGTGACGTACGACGGCATGGTGAAGCTGCTCGACTTCGGCATCGCCAAGGCGAAGGGCAGCCTGGAGCGCACCCACGCGGGCACGGTGAAGGGCACCACCGGATACATGTCTCCAGAGCAGGTGCGCGGCGACAAGCTGGATGGCCGCAGCGACCTGTTCTCGGTGGGCGTGATGATGCACGAGATGCTCACCGGCGCGCGCCTGTTCGCGGGACACACCGAGCGCGATGAGATGATGAAGATTCTCGAGGCGCCCATCCCCTGGCCCTCGCACGTCACGCCGCACGTGTCCGAGCAGATCTCCAAGGTGGTGATGCAGTCCTTGGAGCGCAGCCGCGAGAAGCGCTTCGCCAACGGCCGGGACATGGCGCGGGCGATTGAAGCCGCGGCGGGCTCGCTGATTCAGGACGCGGACCACCGCGGCTCGCTGATGAAGGAGCTGTTCACGGAGCGGATGGCGGCCACGCGCGCGCTGCTGGAGAGCGCGGACGGCACCGCCAACAGCCTGATGCTGGAGGCCGCCAAGCGCGCCCTGCGGGGGGATGACGGGCCGTACCTGCCGGTGCGCGAGAACCAGGCCACGCCGAAGACGGGCAACTCGTCGGTGCCGGACGCCAAGGAGCTCAAGAAGGCCTCCCGCAAGGTGTCCACGGTGAAGTCCGCCACGGGTCAGCCTCCGGCGGATACGGACCTCACGTCGGGACAGCGCCGGAGCTCGAACGTCCTGTGGGGCCTGGTGCTGCTCGCCATCCTCGGGGGAGGCGCCTATGGCGCCGTGCGCTTGAGCAGCGCGCTGGACGAGACGATGACGCCCGTCGTGGAGCAGACGCCGACCCAGGAGCTGAAGCGGTTCGACCCGGGGCTGCCCATCTACCAGGAGCCGGATGCGGGCACGCTGGCGGACGCGACGTCGACGAAGAAGCCGGAGAAGGGCAAGCCTCCGGCGGACGAAGACGCGGGCGCGAAGCCGGAGCAGGCTGTCGCCACGAAGCCCTCGCGGCAGACAGGCAAGCTGACCCTCATCGTGGGCAGCCAGCGCGCGCCCGTGTTCCTGGGGAAGCGGAAGCTGGGGACGACGCCCATTCTGGGCATGGTGGTGCCGGCGGGCACCCACACCTTGAGCATCATCGGCCCCCGGCAGAAGAAATACCCCCTCCAGGTTGAAATCAAAGCCGGCGAGACCACCGCCTTCCGACTGGATGGGTATCCCGAGGGTTGACCGCGTCGCGGTGGTGCTGGGGATGTGACGCGCGGTCCTGTTATCGTCGCGCCCCCTTCAACCCCCTGCGACGAGACTATGGCCGCGCTCACCATTGGCTTCCTGATGGACCCGCTCGAGACAGTGCGAGTGGACCATGACTCCACCTTCGCGCTGATGCTGGAGGCGCAGCAGCGCGGCCATCGGGTGCTCTACTTCGAGCAGGGGTGGCTGCGCTTCAACGGCCGCTGCGCGGAGGCGCGCATGCGCCACGTCACGGTGCGCCGGGAGCCGGGGCGGCACTTCGACGTGCTCGACGAGGCGGCGCGGCCGTTGTCGGAGCTGGACGTGCTCTTCCTGCGCAAGGACCCGCCCGTCGACGCGGAGTTCCTCCACGCCACGCAATTGGTGGAGCTGTGTCAGGGCCGCAAGCCCGTCTACATCAACGACCCGGCGGGCATCCGCGACGCGAACGAGAAGCTCTTCGCCCTGCGCTACCCGGACCTGATGCCGGACACCCGCATCACCCGCGAGCTGCCGGTGCTGCTGGACTTCATCGCCCGCAACGAGCAGGGCACCATCCTCAAGCCCATCGACGGCTTCGGCGGCAAGGGCATCCTCTTCCTGTCCAAGGGAGACCGGAACGCGCGCTCGGCCGTGGAGCTGCTCACCCAGGGAGGCCGCGAGGCCGTCGTCGCGCAGGCGTACATCCCGGAGAGCCGCCTGGGCGACAAGCGCATCCTCCTGGTGGATGGAGAGCCGGTGGGCGGCGTGCTGCGCGTGCCGTCCGGCGATGACCACCGGGGGAACATGGCCGCCGGTGGCACGCCCCACAAGGCGGTGCTCACGGCGCGCGACCTGGAAATCTGCGAGCGGCTCAAGCCCGAGCTGCGCAAGCGGGGCCTGTTGCTCGTGGGCATCGACGTGCTCGGCGACTACCTCACCGAGGTGAACGTAACGAGCCCCACGGGTCTGGTGGAGGCGAACCACCTGGATGGCGTGTGCGTGGAGGCCCGCGTGCTGGACGTGGCCGAGCGGCTCGCCGCCGAGCGTCCCTCGGCCTGACGGACGCAGGGCAGCGCCGAGTCACCTTCCGCCAAGGTCGGTTGTTTCGCGCCAAACGGAGGACGTTGGCTCGGCGTTTCGGGCAGTGCCGTGTCCGGTACCGGATTCCCGAGTGAAGCGTGAACTGAAGAATGGTTCATGTTTCATGGAAATTCGACGCGGTGCATAAAATGAATCCTGGTTCAGATTTCACCGTCGAGGCGACGCGGCGCGCCTTGAACCCGGGGAGTGCGGGGGAGTCACGTTGCGGCCCGTGGCCGTCCTTTCCCCCCATGGCGGCCCGGGAGGCACCATGTCCTCGCAGCGTCCTCGCTTCACTTCGACGTGTTCTCGATTCACCCTCGCCGCGTGGTTGTTCGCGGGAGTGTTGGGCTGTGGTGGGCTCGACGCGGAGCCCTCCGCGCGGTCCGAGCCGGAGCTAGCAGAGTCCGAGCAGGGGCTGACGCAGGTCACGGGCTTTGGCAGCAACCCGGGCAACCTGGCGATGTATCGCCACGTGCCGACGGGCGTACCGGCGAACGCGCCGCTGGTGGTGGTGCTCCACGGCTGCACGCAGAACGCGACGGGCATGGAGGCGAGTGGTTGGACGGCGGCGGCCAACGTCTACAAGTTCTACGTGGTGTATCCGCAGCAATCGAGTGGCAACAACGCCACCAGTTGCTTCAACTGGTTCGAGCCGGGTGACATCGCGCGCGGCTCGGGCGAGGCGCTGTCCATCAAGCAGATGGTGGACGCGATGAAGGCGGCGTACTCCATCGATGCGTCGCGGGTGTACGTCGTCGGCTTCTCGGCCGGTGGGTACATGGCTCCGGCGCTGCTCGCCACGTATCCGGATGTCTTCTCCGCGGGAGCCATCAACGCGGGCGGGCCGTACAAGTGCGCCACGTCGATGAACGCGGCGTTCTCGTGCATGAGCCCGGGCGCGGACAAGACGCCCGCGGCGTGGGGTGACCTGGCGCGCAGTGGCTACTCCGGCTACACGGGGCCGCGTCCGCCGGTGTCCATCTGGTACGGGACGAGCGACTTCACCGTCCGGCCGATGAACGGCACCGAGGCGATGGAGCAGTGGACCAACGTGCACGGCATCGACCAGACGCCTGACACGACGGAGACGGTGTCGGGCTTCCCGCACAAGGTCTACCGCGATGGCGCGGGCCGGGCCCTCGTCGAGACGTGGGAAATCACCGGCATGGGTCACGCGGTGGCGTTCGACGCGCAGTACAACTTCCCCGGGAGCACCACGGCGTGTGGCTCGGTGGGCGGGTTCGTGACGGACATGAACATCTGCGCCGTGTACCACCAGGCGAAGTTCTTCGGCATCGTCGGAGGCGGCGGTGGCGAGCCGAGCGGTGACACCACGCCGCCCGCGGTGAACGTGACGTCTCCTGCGAGCGGGACGACGGTGAGCGGCGCGGTGACGGTGGTGGTGAGCGCGTCGGACGCGGTGGGTGTCGCGCGGGTGGAGCTGCTGGTGGACGGCAGCCCGGTGGCGACAGATTCGGCGGCGCCTTACGAGTTCACCTGGAACAGCCAGGGCGTGGGCAACGGCGCGCACACGCTGGGGGCTCGGGCGTATGACGCCGCGGGCAACCAGGCGACGGACAACGATACGAGCGTCACGGTGAACAACACGGGGACGCCGACGTCCACGACGGCGACTTTCGCCAGCATCGCGGCGGAGGATGGATATCTGAAGGCGAACGCGGACGGCAGCGGCGTGGCGCTGGGGACGCTGACGAACCTGGCGCTGGGGCGCGGGACGGATGGGAAGTTCAACCGCTCCTTCCTCTCGTTCGACACGTCGAGCCTGCCGGATGGGGCGACGGTGACGCGGGCGTACCTCACGGTGAACTACTCGTCGGGCTCGGGAGACCCGTGGTCGACGCCGTCGGGGAACACGGTGGTCATCGACGTGAAGGCGGGCACGTTCAACGCGGCGTCCACGGAAGTGGCGGACTGGGCGGCGGCGGCCGGTGCCAGCGCGGTGGCGAGCATCGACAAGTTCGCGAGCGGGGCGAAGGCCTCGGGGGACTTCAGCGACGCGGGCCTGTCCTCCATCAACAAGACGGGCAGGACGCAGCTCCGGCTGCGCTTCAGCTTGGAGCAGACGGGGATGCAGTACCTGTTCGTGAAGGACTCGACGAACGCGGTGCTCACCGTCGGGTACACGCAGTAGCGTGAAGCGGAGGGGACGGTGGGTGTTGCCACTGTCCCCTCTTCCGCCGTGGCTCCCGGTGTTCCGCGTGAGTCAGTGATGCGCGTCTGTGTTCACGGTGGGTTCGGACACGTGTGGCGCGGCGGCCCGTCGAGCTGTGTCTTGCGCGAGTCCCCGATGGGCGCGTGGCGTGGAGGGCTCAACGGCTCTGCGGGCGGTTCCAACCGCGCGTGAGCTGTGCCACCACGGTCCGTGCCTGCTGTCGCTGTGACTGGCTCCACAGCCGGGGCTCGATGAACAGCGCGCCGCCGCTGCGCAGGGCGACCTCCCAGGCGAGCGCGGGTCTGCGTCGCATCGGCTCTGTCTCCAGCGCCGTGGCCAGTCCCTCGGCGGTGAGGCGCACGCCGCGCAGGTAGCGCTCCGTCTGCGTCAGGCTCGCGCGTCGCCCCGCCCACCAGTGCTCCACGGCGTGGGCATCCACGCGCCCGGGCAGCACTCGAGGCCCGGGCAGCATCTCGCGGAAGTCCTCCGGCGCGGGAGCTTCCTCTTCCTCCTCGGCGGAGTCCTCCTCGGAGAGCTCCTCCAGGATGAAGGGAGGCGCGAGCGGCAGGCCGGTGATGGCGGCGAAGGACGACGCGGCGAGCAGCCCGTGGTCTTCATCATGAAGCAGGGGAAGCAGTGCCTCCGCGGCGGCGAGCTTGCCGCTGAAGCCCAGCGCCCAGATGACCTCCTCGCGGACGTCTTCATCCGCGAGCCGACCCACCAGGTCCGCGAAGTCCTTCGAGTCACCCGCCACGGCCAGCGAGAGCAGCACCGTGCGCGGAGAGGGCTCCTGGGACAGGGCCCGCTCACGAGCGAGCATCCACGCGTCACGTGAGCCGAACATCATGCCCACCTCCAGCGCGGCGTCACGCAGGACGGCGCTGTCGTGGCCCAGCGCGCGCTTCACCTGGGTGTCGCCCAGGGCTGTCCGAGGCACGAACGGCAGGGCGCGGAGGACCTCGGCCTGAAGGGCGTCGTCCCCGTTCAACGTGTCGGGCAAGGCGAGCCGCTGGAGTCGTCTCGCTCGGATGATTCCCGCCTGGACCTCGGGTGGAAGTCCCGGCAGTCGCTTCAGGAAGGCCGCGTGGAGGTCATCACGCGCGAGCAGCTCCAGCGCGCGGAGAATGCCGGGGCCCGCCTCCTCGGGAGTGGCTTCGAGGCACTTGAAGACGGCCTCGTGCCCGCTCGTGTCCTCGGAAGCGAGCAGCACCCAGGTGGCCACGGCGATGCGAGCGGGCTCCTCGGAGGCGAGTGCGGGCATCAGGAAGCGTTGGGCCGCGGGAGGACCTCCCAGGACGAGCGCATCCAGATGGGCGAGCAGCCGTCCCTCGTCACCCTGCGAGACTTCCGGGAGGGTGAGCTCCGGACTCCAGAGGGCCTGTTCCCATTGAGTCCAGAGGAACTCGGCCTCTTCGAGGTGATGCTCCAGCAGCTCCCAGCGAACGGTGGGCCGGCGAATGGTCACAGCTCCTTTTCGCAGACCAGGCACTTGGCCTTCATCTCGTCCTGGCCGAGCGCGATGACGGGCCCCTGGAGCAGCGGCGCGGGCGGGGTGTTCTTGTCGTTGTGGAGCATGAGGTCGAAGGTCCGAGCCACGCTCTTGCCTTCGAACTTCACGTCGAAGGAGTAGTTGACGAACTCGGCCTTGCCCTTGGTCTTGCTGGAGGCGACGCCGCCGCCGGCGGTGCCCGCCTCGTCACCGCTGCTGGTGCTGAAGTTGGAGTCCTCGACGCAGACGGGCTTGCCGTCCACGGAGACCTTCTTCGTGCCCTTCGCGGTGTCGGAGGACATGGCGATGTTGGGGTACGGGATGGGGATGGGGCCGGCGGGGCTGGGCGTCTTGCACACGTCCGGGAAGGCGATGGTGTTCCCGCCGGTATCCTTGTGGACGACGGACAGCTTGTTGACACCGACGGTCGCGCTCATGGGGGTGACTCCTGACGAGGCCGGGCCTCGAGTGCCGTGAGACAAGTGTATCGCTCCCGGGGCGCTGGCACGAGCGGGGGTGGTGGTTCGGGGTGACGCCTCGTGGAAGACTCTGTTTTCAGGCGATGGAGGCCGAGGCGCGCATGGTGGGATGGGTCCAGGTGATGGGGATGTCGTCGTCGTTGGGGGGGCTCTGGCCCGCCTCGGCGGCGTTTCGAGCAGGGACGGCCTGGCCGTCGGCGGCGCCCGACTTCGAGGTCTTCCTGAAGGGCGACGAGGAGCCGAGCCCCGTCACGGTGCACGCGGCGGGAGATGCCACCCTGGGTTTCTCCGGCGTGGGGCGCCTGATTGCGCTCCTGGCGGAGGCGCTGGTGGACCTGGGCGCGCGGGAGGACCTGCGAGCGCTGGGGCCGCACGTGGGGCTCTACCTGGTGTTGCCGGACCCGGAGGCGCGGGGCTTCACGACCCAGAAGGACCCGTTCGAGGAGGACCCGGACGAGGTGTCGGAGCGCATCGCGTTGCTGGTGGACCGGCTGGTGAAGGGGACGTGGCAGGCGTTGGGCCTGCCGGCGTGGAGGGGACAGGTGAAGGCGTTCCACGCGGGGAACGTGGCCTTCGCGCAGGCGTTGGCGGTGGCGGGAGAGGACCTGCGAGGTTCTAAGGTGGAGCGCGCGCTGGTGTGCGCGGTGGACAGCTTCGTGTCGCCGGAGACGCTGACGTTGCTGCATCAGCGGGAGCGGCTCAAGACGCCGGGGATGGCCACGGGGTTGATGGCGGGAGAGGCCGCGGTGGCGCTGTTGCTGGTGCGTGAGGCGCCGGTGGAGCCGAGCCTGGCGGTGGTGCGAGTGGCGCAGGGGCGTGATGTGTCGCCGCTGGATGGGGATCAGCCGCCGGATGGACAGGAGCTGACGCGGCAGGTGCTCGCGGCGCTGGGACCGATGGGGGCGGAGGCGTCCGCGCCGTTGCTCGTGTCGGACCATGATGGCCAGTACGCGAGGGCGTTCGAGTGGGGGATGCTCCAGGTGCGCCTGAGGGACACGGATGCCCGCTTCGAGCGAGGCGCGGTGTGGATGCCGGCGAAGAGCTTCGGGCACACGGGAGTGGCGTCTGGGGCCGTGGCGACGGCGCTGACGTTTCGGGCACTGGAGCGGGGCTATGCGCCGGCGCCCGTGGTGCTGGTGCTCTCCTCGGCGGAGGCGGGAGAGCGGGCGGTCATCCACCTGACGGCGGGGCGCAAGCGGGGCACGTAGTCGGGGCAGCGGGGCTCAGAGCTCCATGCCGTTCCAGCCTTCGGCCTCGTAGACCTTGAAGCCGGTGAGTCCTGCCTGCTCGAAGGCGGCGAGGACGTCTTCACGGATGAGGATGAGGCGGCGATCCAGCGTGCAGCGGAACATCTTGGCCTGGGGACGGATGGAGGCTGCCTTGATGGCCAGCTCTTCAATGAGGCCAATCTGGTCCTTCTCAAGGGAGTCCATCTCGTAGGTCGAGCGCTCCATGTCGATGGCGTCCTCTGCACCGAGCAGATTGAGAAAGGCATAGTCGGGACCGACGACGTTGCCTTTGTGGTCCTTGACTACGACGGTCAGCCACTCAGCATTGGTGATTTCCAGCGACTCGATGACCTTGCGAGCCCGTCCCGAGACGAGCAGGTTGCTCATGAGGTTGGGTTGGAAGTCATACAGGTTCCGGTCATCGGGGTAGTTCTTGGAGAAGGAGACTTCGCCACCCATGGGAAAATCCTTGGCGAGGCTGATTCCTTCATCGAACTTCCAATCGGTAGGGCTACCTTTTGGATGTTTTTCAATATAGCCCGCTTCTTCCGCCATGACCTTGAAGACGAAGTATTTCACGGGCAATCCTGTGCTCGAATGCGCTTCATGCTTCCTCTTCGGACTCTTCCATCCAGCGCAGGAAGCGCATGGCGCCCACTAGTGCGAGGACGGGTTCCCCTTCTTCATCACTGAAGCGGATGGCGTCGTGTTCGTCCGAAAGGCTGACCTGGATGCAGTACATGGCCATGTCCTTGCCGGGTCGGACCAGGTCCTTCATCCGCGCGTCGATGACGCGTGAATGCAGTTCCAGGACCTCGGTGTAGACCTCGTCCAGGGGAAGCAGCACCCCACGGACCCCCTCGCGCGCTGTGACGAAGCACGGCACCTGTTCCTCGAGGACCCGAGCGACGATGTCAGCGGGTTGTTCTTCGATGCAATTGGCTTCGAACATGATGACTCAGACCTCCAGACCATCCCAGCCTTCAGCGTCGTAGACATTGAAACCAGTCAATCCCGCCTCGACGAAGGCGGCATGGACGTCCTCACGGATGATGATGAGGCGGCGCTCCATGGTACGGCGGAACATTTTGGCCTGAGGACTGATGGCGTCATGCTTGAGTACAAGGTCCTTGACGCGACCAATCTGCTCCTTGTCGATGTCATTCATCCTGTACTTGGAGCGTTCCATGTCGATGGCGTCTTCGGCGCCTTGCACGTTGAGGAAGGCATAGTCGGGACCGACGACGTTGCCTTTGTGGTCCTTGACCACGACGGGAAGCCACTCTGCGTTGGTGACCTCCAGGGATTCGATGAGCTTGCGCGCCCGTCCTGAAACCAGGAGGGTGCTCATCAGATTGGGTTGGAAGTCGTAGAGGTTCCGGTCATCAGGATAGCTCTTGGAGAAGGAGACCTCGCCGCCTGTGGGGAACTCCTTGGCGAGGCTGATGCCTCTGTCGAACTTCCAGTCCGTCGGGCTACCGCGGGGATAGCTCTCGATGAACCCTGCTTCTTCAGCCATGACCTTGAAGATGAAGTAGTTCATGGAAGTGATGGGTTTGATCCTCGGAGAATCAAAGGTTCAGACCGTTCCAGCCTTCGGCGGTATAGACTTTGAAGCCTGTCAGTCCCGCCTCGACGAAGGCAGTATGGACGTCCTCACGAATGAGAGTGAGTCGGCGTTGCATGGTGCAGCGAAACATCTTTGCCTGGGGATTGATGGCGTCGTATTTGAGGGCCAATTTCTTGACGCGGCCGATCTGATCTTTCGCCAGAGAATCCATCCTGTAGACCGAGAGTTCCATGTCGATTGCGGGCTCGGCGCCCTGCAAATTGAGGAAGGCGTAGTCGGGACCTACGACATTGCCCGCGTGGTCCTTGACGATGACTGGCAGCCACTCGGCGTTGGTAAGTCCCAGCGATTCGATGAGTTTGCGTGCTCGCCCTGAAACCAGGAGGTCGCTCATCAGATTGGGCTGGAAGTCGTAGAGGTTCCGGTGGTCAGGATAGTTATCAGAGAAGGACACCTCACCACCCATGGGAAACTCCTTGGCGAGGCTGATGCCCTCAGCGAACTTCCAGTCAGTAGGGCTCCCTTTGGGATACTCATCAATGAACCCTCCTTCGACCGACATGACCTTGAAGACGAAATACTTCATCGTGAATCCTTTTCCTTAGCTCAGTAAAGAGAGCCCCATTCATAGCGGCTCATTGCTTTCTTGTCTTTCGGGGCATATCTCACAAGAGGATGTGCGTACTCTTTGCCCGCCGTGACAGATGCGACGACAGCCCTGCTCAAGTCGACGAGGATGTCCCAGTAGTCGTCTTCCAATTCTCTCAACTTGTTGAATATATCCGTGACCAATAGTCCGTGGTCTTTCTGTTTATCAATCTCCTTCTGTAGATTATTGGAGATGACTTTCATGTCCTGCATCACCTGCTGCGTGTAATTGGGATGGTCGCCCGGGTGTTGCAGGAGCGCGTGGACCGGCACCGCCCACGCCTGGTCCGGTAGCATGATGATGTTGTGGCCGTGATTCAGGTTGTACTCGGACTGGAGAATCAACCGGAGCTGCTTGTACGTGAAGGCGGGCCCGCTCTTCAGCTCGTAATAGAACGCCGAGCCCGGGAGGATGTGGTGAGCCTCCCATGCGTACGGGTACTTCTGGAGCGCTGGCTTCTTCTCCTTGTCCTTCGCCCCTGGATTGAAGTTCTCCGGCGGTCCTCCTGGGAACTCCGCTGTCTCGCGCACCATGTCCCGGATTTCATCCAGGTGGGGATGGTCGAACACGCGGTACACGCCGCGCCCATCCAGCGACCCGATGTAGTTCGAGCCATTCTGCGCATACGAGTTGTCCTTGCCGAGAACCCCACGCGGCGGCGCGTTGCTGTCGACATGGTCGGCGTCGTCCGCGGACTCCTCCGCCGGCTTCGGCTTCTTCTTCTTGGCCTCCTTGGCCTCCTTGGCCGCCGCGTACTTCCGGTCCCGGCTTCGCTCGAAGATGGCCAAGAGGCGCTGCGACAGCGCAGTGTTCATCTCTTTCGCACTGAGGTTGCTCATGCGCACACCCACCCTGGAGCGAGGCTGGCGCAAGGTCGCCACCCCGTGACGTCAATGCTGCCCGAAGGCTCGTTTCCAGGCTACGCTCACCCGCACTTCTCCCATGGCTCGCCTGATTTCCCTTCGCGCTGACGCGGCTGACTCACTGGGTGAAAAACTGAGCCGGTTCGACCCCGGTGCCGACCGCCCCAGTCTCCTCACCCGGCTCGACGGCATCACCCTCGACCTGCACGTCATCGCCGTCGCCACCCTGCTCGTCGATGGCAACCCCCAGGGGTTCTTCCTCAACCTCTGCCGGATGGCCGAGAACGCTCGCCGCCCAGGCCATCGCCGCAGCCAGCCTGAAGGCCGGCCATGGCCAGCGCGAGCGCCAGCCAGACTCCTCGCATCGTGTCCATGGAGAAGACCGTCTTCCGTCAGGGTGCCGGCGTCGCGGCCCG
>NZ_JABXEM010000167.1:0-25615 GCF_013372595.1 Myxococcus sp. AM011 | reverse complement strand
GGCGACGGGGGTGCCGCTCTGGTCTCCGCTGGGCGGCGCGGCGTTCTCCGCGGCCGGCCGGGAGTCACCGCTCGGCGTGCCGGGCTCGTTCGAGGGCGTGGAGGAGGAGGCGGACGGCTTGCTGCAGCCGGCGGCGAAGCCCAGCGCGAGGGCGGCGAGCAGAAGCGGGCGGACGTTCATGGGAAGCTCCGGAAGGCGAGTAGACAGGGAGTGTCCATCGCCCACGGGGCAAGGGCCAGTCCCCTGTCAGCTCGGCTGACCGCCAGTCAGTTGGACGGAGGGTGACTGAAACTCCGTACAGCCCGACTGGGAGTGTCCTGGCCGGGCTGTCGGCGGTGCGGACGAGGGCGCGGGCGGGGGCATTGGCGCGTTGACGCTCCCCAGGCCACGGGCTACATCGGCCCCCTGATCGGCCCCCTGGGGCCGGGACCTTTAAGGACGGGACGCCCTCCGATGGAATTCCGCATCGCCGCCGACGAGCTGAAGAAGGCCCTCTACCGCGCCCAGGGCATCGTGGAGCGCAAGACGACGATGCCCATCCTCGCCAACGTGCTCGTCAACGCGACGAAGGGCGGCATCACCGTCACCGCGTTCGATTTGGACATCGGCATCGTCTCCGAGCACCCCGCCGAGGTCATCAAGCCGGGCGCCGTCACGCTCAGCGCCAAGTACGTCTTCGACATCGTCCAGAACCTGCCCGACGCGCAGGTGACGCTGAAGAAGCTGGTCAACAACTACGTGGACATCTCCAGCGGCTCGGCCCACTTCAAGATTGTCGGCATGGCCGCCGAGGAGTACCCGAAGCTGCCCAAGGAGGAGAACGCTCCGCTGGTGCAGGTGGGTGGCAACACGCTCCTGGAGATGATCAAGAAGACCCAGTTCGCCATCTCCAGCGACGAGACGCGCTACATCCTCAACGGCGTCTTCTTCGAGCCGCAGGCCTCCGGCAAGGTCCGCATGGTGGCCACGGACGGTCACCGGCTGTCGCTCATCGAGCGCGAGCTGACGGGCGACTTCAAGCTCAAGAGCGGCGTCATCATCCCTCGCAAGGGGTTGATGGAGCTCAAGCGCCTGTTGGACGAGGCGCCGGACGCGGAGTGCCACCTGGGGTTCGCGGAGAACTCCGCGCTGTTCAAGAAGCCCGGCCTCACGATGGTGATGCGGCTCATCGACGGGCAGTTCCCCGAGTACCAGCGCGTCATCCCCAAGGAGGGCGAGAAGGTGGTTCTCGTCCCCAAGGTGCGCTTCCTGGAGGGGCTCAAGCGCATCGCGCTGTTGTCCGCGGACAAGAGCAACGCCGTGCGCATCGGCCTGGAGACGAACAAGCTGGTCATCACCGCGAGCAACCCGGACCTGGGTGAGGCGCGCGACGTGGTGGAGCTGGCCTACCAGGGCAATGACATCACCGTGGGCTTCAACGCGCGCTACCTCACGGACGTGCTCGCCGTCACGGACACGGACGAGGTGAGCTTCGAGCTGGGTGACGAGCACAGCCCCGGCGTGCTGCACGCGCCCGGTGACCGCACCTTCACCGCGGTCGTCATGCCCATGCGCGTGTGAGTCGTCCGGGGGCCTGCCCCAGGCCCTCCCGCGTCGTCTTCGAGCCCATGCGAGTCCGCGCCACGTCAGGCCGGGTCGCATGGGCTTTTCATTGCCCGAGCCCCTCGCGCAAGTGCCGCCTGGTGGACGGGAAGGCCACCGTTGGAGCGGGGGCCCTGTCGGGTGGAACAGTCATGGGCGACCCATCGTTCACTCTCGCGAGGGCCAATGGGTCCGAGGGCCTGCCGGAAGCGGGGGCCGCTTTTATAGTGAGGGCGTGGCCACGCACCCGGACAACCTGCGCGCACGACTCGAGGACCGCGCGGACCTCCTGGAGGCCACGCGCCTGCGCTACGTGGCCCTGCGAGGGATGCTGGAGGCGTTCTTCTGGAAGGACCGCGTGCGCGCCCACTTCGAGCTCTTGCGCGAGGTGGCGCAGGTGCAGCCGGAGGTGGACGCCACGCTCACCGCGCTGAAGCGCCGCGCCGCCGCGGAGGGCTGGCCGCGCGAGGCCGCGCCCATGAAGCTGATGGCGGAGGTGGAGCGGCTGCGCGCGGCCGTCCAGCACGTGGCGCTGCGGCGGCTGCCGGAGGCGGAGCGCTCGGTGTCGTTGGGCGAGGCGCTGCTGCGGCTGGAGGAGGTGGTGCTGGAGGCGGGGCCGCTGTTGGGCGGACGCACCTGGGCCCGGGCCGTGGAGCTGCTGCCGCGCAACCTGCCGGAGCTGCGCGCCGCGTGCGCCGCCGCCGAGGTGTGTGAGCGCGTCTTCAAGCGCCCCACGCCCGAGGGGGTGTTGCCCTTCAACGAGGCGGAGGCGGAGGAGCTGCGCCGCGCCCTGCCGCTGGCCGAGTCCGCGCTGGCCTCGCTGTGGCAACGCCTGGAGCACTTCGACACCAGCGGGCGGGTGAAGGACTTCCTGGCGCGGCGGGCCTCGCGCGTGCCGTTGCATGTGCCCCGCAGTGGACCGGAGCTGGTGCTGCACGCGGCCTTCTGGCACGGCGTGGCGAGGGCGAGGCTGCGCGCGCTGCTGGAGAACCGCCTGGCGCCTGTCCTCCCGTTGGAGCGGGAGGTGCCGGAGCTGCTGCCGTGGCTGGCCGCGCGTGAGTCGAGCGGTGGGGTCGAGGCGAGGCTCGCTTCGGGCGAGGTCTTCGATGAGGGCCGCGCGGGCCTGCTCGAGCTGGCGGCTGAGCTGGCCACCCTGTCACGTGAGCGGCCCGCTGGAGCCTGGAGCGAGGAGGCCGCGTGGGCGCGCCTGTGGAGCGCGGCGCAGCGGGCACGCGACGAGGGCGGCGCGGACGTGGAGCGGCTGCGCGATGCCTTGCGCCTGTTCAGCATCCTGCACGGCAAGGCGCAGACGCCGGCCCGGCTGTTCCTACCGTCCCGCGCGCAGCCGCGTGCCTCGGAGGACGCGGGGCCGGACATGACGCACGTGAAGGACCTGCCCGCGCTGGTGCAGGCCGCGCGGAACGCGGCCTCTCGCCACGGTTGAGCGAGAGGCCCTGACGTTCCGCTTCAGCTCGCCGTGGCCGTGTCGTCCACGAGGGGCATCAGCCGCGTGGCGAGCGCCGCCAGCAGCGCGTCCTCCGCGAAGGCCGCCACCATGGCGGGGATGTGGAGCTTCCCCGTGGCCAGCTTCCTCAGCGAGTAGAAGGCCCAGGTGGAGGCCACCGCGGCCAGTCCGCCCATCGCCGCCGCGAGCACGACGCGCCGCCGCGTCTGTCCTCCCACCGACGAGGCCGCCGCCATCGTGCCCATGAAGATGCGGCCCGTCATGGGCACCCACTTCACGCGCGCGGGAGTCGTCGGCAGCTTGTCCGCCACCAGCTCGCCCAGCGCGAGCACCTCCAGCACCCGAGGCACCCAGGGCTTCGAAAAGGCGACGGACAACGGGTCCGTCCTCGCCCCCGGCGACTGGGCCAGCTTGCGGCTCACCAGCGTGGGCGCACTCAGACTGCGCATGCCCGCGAGCACTCCCAGCCCCACGGGTGTCAACCAATGTCCTCGTTCCACGGCGTCCACCTCCTCTTCCAGCTGTGACTTCAATCGTCCCGGCGCGCGCTGCGTGTAGAAGCCCACCGGGCCCAGCTCCTCCAACTCGTGTCCGGAGTGGTCCACCCTGCCGTGATGCGCGGGCATGCCCGCGAACTCCGGATGATGCCGCGTCAGCTCGCGCATGCGCGCATGGGTCAGCCGGTGCCAGGCGCGTTGGTAGCGCTTGCCCACGAGCGCGAAGCCCAGGCGGCTCCACGCATTGGGAAACGTCCCGGGCCGCCAGCTCGCCTCGATTTCGAAGCGCACCTCTCCGGTGTCGTGGTGCTTGCGCAAGAGGAACCACTCGCGCCCTTTTTCGAGGTGTCCTTCCAGCGTCACGAAGCCGAAGCCATACGCGCTGCACGTCTCGCCAATCTCCAGGCGCGTGTCGCCCACGCGCACCGCGCACAGGAAGCGCAGCCGCGCGCCCAGGGACTTCAGCTCCAGCAGCACCGTGCGCCCATCCAGCGGCGTGTCGGGGGAGAAGTGCCAGCGGACGATGCGCGGGTCGGAGAAGTCGAAGGTCTCCATCACGCCCCGGGCGCGCTCGAACAGGCCCGTGGGCAACGGCGGGCCCGGCTGCTCGCGGCCCAGCGTGGACACCGAGTGCACCTGGTTCCAGCCCGCCTCCAGCGTCATCTCTCCCGACGCCGCGGTGAAGTTGCGCACCAGCGCGCGCGCCTTCTCCAGCCGGGGGGCCAGCTCGTCATCCGTCCAGCCGGAGAACCAGCGCCACTCAATCATCGGCGTCGTCTCCTCGCGCGAGGAAGGTGGGCCCGGACATCACGTCTCCACCTTGGGGCTCCTCGGCCAGCTCCTGCGTGTCCGCGTGGATGCCGCCCACCACGCCCTCGCCCGCGGAGAGGGCCACGCGCAGGACGAACTCCGTCCAGGTGTTGGTCTGCATCGCCTCGCCCCCGGTGACGAAGCCCCAGTGGTGCATGTGCGAGCCGGAGCGCGCGCGGCTGCGGATGTGGAAGAGCACGTCGCCGTACTCGTTGCGGTACGCGCCGAAGGTGATGCGCCCCGCCTCCGGATGGCCGGGGAGGGTGGCGAGCGTCAGGCTCTGCCGGTCCTTGTGGATGACGCGCACGCCGAACGTCCCCGCGCCGACGATGTGCACGGTGAGCACCTCCCCCTCCTCCAGCGGCTGGTCCTGACGGGACGGGGACGCACGCGTGAAGACACACAGCTCGTCGGGCGCGAACTCGGAGAACCTCCGCGCCACCCAGTCCAGGATGACGGCGGGCCGGTAGCGACAGTGCCGGATGAGGGCCCAGTAGTCGCGTTGCAGGAGCGGGCCCGCGCCCGCCTCGGGAAGCTGGAGTCCTCCCGCTTCTCCGCCCGCCGTGTCCGGTGTGGTGTGGTGGTTCACCCTCTCGCCCTTCGCGTGGTTCGGTCCCACCATGATGGGGACCGCGACGCCGGGAGGCATGGGGCTTTCCCACGAGCGCGCGGGGCGAGCGGCCGAACCGCCTGGCTGCTCGGGGAGGAAGCACGATGAGCCTGGACGTCAACCCCGCGAGTGCCGCGTCGAAGCACGAATACGAGCTGCCCCCCGTGTTGCGCGCGGAGCACACGGACAGCTCGTTCACCCGCCTGCTGGAGCAGCAGGCGGCCAAGATTCCCTCTCACTGGTTCCTCTTCGTCAGCCTGTGCTCGATGGGCGTGTCGCTGAGCCTGGAGCTGATGGGCCGCCAGCAGCCGGCCCGCTTCATCGGCTCCTGGGTGTCGCCACTCCTGGTGATGGGCGTCTACAACAAGCTGGTGAAGCTGCTCGGGCCGCGCTGAGGCGGCCTCACTCCACCACGTCGACTTCGCCCAGCGGCAGGTCCACGCCATTCACCCGCGCCTCGAAGCGGTGCGGGCCCGGGTAGTGGCGGCGCGTGGTGAGCCGCGCCAGTGACACGCGCTTGCCCAGGGTCTCCTCCTGGCCGGGCGAAAGCGTCAGCGCGCGCACCTTGAAGACCTTGGGCTTGGGCGCCTCGCCGCGCGCCTTGAAGAAGTGCACGGCCAGGTCCACCACGAGCGACTGGGTGCGCTTGGAGCGATTGGCCACCACGAAGCGCACGTCCACCGCGCCGCCCAGCTTCGCGCGGCGGGGCAGCTCGGTGACCCGGGCTTCGATTCCGGTGGGCTTTCCCGCGCCCAGCACCTCCAGCGCGGCGGGCTCGCCTCGCTTGACGGCGGAGCGCAGCGCGTGGCGCACCAGCCACTCCCGCTCTGGTGAGGCGTCCTTCAGCCACGCCTTCGCCACCTTCACCAGCACGGCCGGGTGGTCCTTGCCGATGTCGTTGAGGTTGTTGGCCACCGAGCGACGCACGTACAGGTCCACGTCGTCCTTGAGCAGCTCCAACAGCTCCAGCACCGGACGCGGGTCCTCCTGGAAGGCGCGCAGGCGCGAGGCCCACGGCAGGCGCGGACGCGTGCCCTCCGACACGAGCCTGCGCACATGGACGCTCTCGTCCTTCGTCCATTCGCGCAGGCGCTTCAGCGTCTTCTCCGGGTGCCGCTCCAGGAAGGGGCGGATGGAGAACTCCGCCGTGAAGCGCTGGGTGAGCGCGTGCTGGGCCCGCATGGACTCCTCGAAGTGCTCCAGGCCGTGCTCGGACACGAACATCGTGTGGGGGAGGTAGAAGAAGACCTCCATGCCCACCCGGTCCGTGTCCCGCAGCGGGCCCAGTGAGCGCACCACCACCTCCACCGCCTTCGGGTAGTCGCGAGGGAGGGCCCGGTGCATGGCCTGGGAGATGTGCCGCGCGCGGCCGATGAGCTCGTGCCCCTCCAATCCCTGACGTGCCTCCTCGAGGAAGGTGTCGAGGGGGAAGGAGGGCCGGGCCTTGTGCAGCGCGGTGCCCAGCCGCTCCACCAGCCGGGCGTCGAAGAAGGTCTTGAGTGGCTCCGCCATGGGCCGGACCAAAGCCTTTCGTGAAGGGGTCCACAAGCCATGTCCAACCCATGTCCTACCTTTCAGCGCTGCCAGTGAAGTCTGTCTTCTGCTACGCCTGCGGGTCGTGGCGACGCGCAAGGGCCAGGGCCCTCGGGGTGGGAAGTCAGACGTCGAGGCAGGCCGAGGTTCCGGTGGGGGACGCGGCGCGCGCGCGTCCTCGGCCCAGGCCCTCCCGCTGCGCGAGCAATTGGCCTCCGTGACGACGGACCCGCTGGTGTTGCTGGAGGGGTTGTTCCTCCACTCGCCGGTGCCGTACGCCATCTTCGATGCGCGGGGGCACTGCCGGCTGTACAACCCGGCCTACGAGGCGATGTTCGGCTCCATGCCGCCGCCGGAGTACAGCCTCTTTCGCGACGAGCTGGTGGCGAAGATGGGGCTGGACGTGCTGCTGCGCCGGGCCTTCGCGGGCGAGACGGTGCAGACGCCGGTCATCTGGTACGACGTGAAGGAGCTGCGGCACGTCGAGGTGAAGGAGGCGCACCGCATCGCCATCGCCTGCACCTGCTTCCCGCTCGCGTCCTCCGAGGGCGAGGTGAGCCACATCGCCCTGGCCTACAAGGACGTGACGGCGGAGCTGGCCGCGCGCGAGGCGGAGCAACTGGAGCGGCGCAGGCTCTATCAACTGCTCACCCAGGCGCCGGTGGCCATCAACCTGCTGCGCGGTCCGGACCTGCGCTTCGAGTTCGCCAACCCGCTGCTGCTGACGCTGATGGGCGGCCGGGAGCTGGTGGGGCGCACGCTCGTGGAGGCGATTCCAGACATCTCTCCGGAGCTGGTGAGCCTGTACCGAGGGGTGCTGGAGACGGGCG
Organism: Myxococcus sp. AM011; assembly: GCF_013372595.1. Classification (NCBI taxonomy): domain Bacteria; kingdom Pseudomonadati; phylum Myxococcota; class Myxococcia; order Myxococcales; family Myxococcaceae; genus Myxococcus; species Myxococcus sp. AM011. Next base: position 18,289 of record NZ_JABXEM010000167.1, on the reverse strand, counting down.
AGCGGGTGGTGGCCCACGAGTATCCGATGGCGCTCGACTACGCGGGCCGGGGGCAGGTGGAGACGCGGTACTGGAACCTGCTCTACGAGCCGCTGCGCGACGAGCGGGGTCGGGTGGACGGGCTGGTGACGTTCGCCTTCGAGGTGACGGAGCAGGTGCTCGCGCGCCAGGCGGTGGAGAGCCAGCACCGGTGGTTGGAGGCGGTGCTGGACTTGATGCCCATGCCGGTGGTGATGGCGGACCCGGGCACCGGGGACCTCACGTTCTCCAACGCGGCGGCGGACCGGCTGCATGGACAGCACATCCCCATGCGGACCCCCGCGTCGGAGTACGGCGAGCTGTTCCACATCACGGACCTGGCGGGCCGGCGGCTGGGCGCGGAGGACATCCCCTCCTCCCGCGCGGCGCGGGGCGAGAAGCTGGAGGGCCTGGAGGTCGTCTGGCACACGCGCGGCGGCGAGTTCGTGCTCAGCATCTCCTCGGAGATGTTGCCCGCGATGCATGGGCATCCCGCGGTGACGGTGCTGCCCTTCCTGGACATCACCCGCCTGAAGACGGTGGAGCAGCGGCTGCAGGAGGCCATCCGCGTGCGCGATGAGTTCCTGTCCGTGGCGAGCCACGAGCTGAAGACACCGCTGACGGTGCTGGGGCTGAGGCTGCAGGCCTTCGCGCGCGCGACGCTGGCGGACCCGGACTCCGCCTGGGCGAAGCGCCATGGCCGCGAGGTGCAGGGGATGTTGCGGCAGGTGATGCGGCTGGCGGACCTGGTGAACGGGCTCTTGGACGTGTCGCGCATCGGCACGGGGCGGCTGCGGTTGGAGTACGAGCCGGTGGACCTGCGCGCGTTGGTGCAGGAGGTGGTGGCGCGCTTCCAGCCGGAGGCGGAGCGGGCGGAGTGCGAGGTGGACGTCTCCGGCGTGGAGTCCGCGATGGGCGCGTGGGACAGGATGCGGCTGGAGCAGGTGGTGACGAACCTGGTGTCCAACGCGCTCAAGTACGGCGCGGGTCGGCCCGTGCGGGTGTCCGTGGAGCTGGAGGCGGAGCGGGCGCTCCTGCGCGTGCGCGACGAGGGCATCGGCATCAGCCCCGAGGCCCAGGTGCGCATCTTCCACAAGTTCGAGCGCGCGGTGTCCGAGCGCAACTACGGAGGCCTGGGCCTGGGCCTGTATGTCGCGCGCACGCTCGTGGAGGCGATGGAGGGCGTCATCCGCGTGGACAGCAAGCCGGGCGAGGGGGCCATCTTCACCGTGGAGCTGCCGCTGCGGCCCTCGGAGCCCGCTGTCGCCGGGAAGAGCCTGGCGTCCTGAAGGACTCCTGCGCGAGCGTGTCTGTGTTTCGCCCGGCCCCTCGGTGAGTGGAGCGCGAGATAACCTCCCCGCACCGGCGCGGAGGCGGATATACGGTGGGGGCCGTGCGCCTCCTCGCACTCCACGTCCAAGACTTCCGCAATCTCGCGCAGGTGACGCTCACGCCCAGCGCCCATGCCACCATCGCCGTGGGGCAGAACGGGCAGGGCAAGACGAACCTGCTCGAGGGGCTCTACTTCCTCGCCACGCTCAAGCCGCTGCGCGCCGGGCGGCTGTCGGAGCTGGTGCGCTGGGGCACCCAGACGGCGCGCGTGTCCGGCCGCTTCCTCCTCAAGGGAGCCGAGCGCGAAATCGCCGTGGAAGTCGGCGGAGGCACCCGGCAGGCCTTCGTGGACGGAAAGAAGGCGGCCAGCCTGGAGGAGTACTTCGGCGGCGTCTCCGTCGTGGCCTTCACCCCGGATGACCTGGAGGTGGTGAAGGGCGGTCCGGACTCACGTCGCGGCTTCCTGGACCGGGCGGTGTTCAACCGCTTCCCCGCGTACCTCCGGGAGAGCCGCGAATACGCGCGCGCGCTGAAGAACCGCAACCGGCTCCTGCGCGAGGGCGGCGCCGCGGACCCGGCCTACCTGGACGCCTACGACGAGACGCTGGCCAAGGCCGGAGCGCGCATCTACGCGCGGCGGCGGGCGTTGATGGCGGAGCTGGCGCCTCGCGCCCAGGCGACCTTCGCCTCGATTGGTCGCACGGTGGAGCCGGCCTCGTATGGCTACCACCCGGCGCACCTGGGCGGGGACTTCGCCACGACGGACGAGGCCTCGCTGGCCCTGGCGCTGCGCGAGTCGCTGGGCGAGCGTCTGCGCAGGGATTTGGACCGGGGCTTCACCTCGGTGGGGCCGCACTCGGACGACGTGACGGTGACGCTGGGCGGGCGCAGCGCGCGGGCCTATGCGAGCCAGGGGCAGCAGCGGGCGCTGGTGCTCGGCTGGAAGATCGCTGAAATCGAAAACCTGGAGACGAGCATGGGCTTCCTGCCGCTGCTCATGCTGGACGACGTGTCGAGCGAGCTGGACCCCGAGCGCAATGCCTACCTGATGGACTACCTGGCGAAGAGTGGCGCGCAGGTGTTCCTGTCCACCACGGATGGCTCGCTGGTGCGCGGGGCCGCGGCGGAGGACACGCTGTGGCTCTCCGTGCATGGCGGGCAGGTGACGACGCGGGACGCGGACGCCCCCGTCGCGGGCTGACGACTCACGGCGCCGAGCGGCGCCGGTGCCAGGGCCAGTGCACGTTCATCCGCCGGGCGTGGTGCTGGTGCTTGGGCGGCAGGTCTTCCTGTCGGACGTGCTCGAAGAAGGCGAAGCGGTACTCGGCCCAGAGCACTCCGAAGGCCACCGCGAACAAGAAGGTCCCCAGGCTCAGCCACCACACGGTGCCGGTGGCCACGGCGATGGTCGCCAGCGCCAGCAGCCCCAGGCTCAGGCCGAGGGAGATTTCGCGCAGCTTCTTCGACTCGCTGAAGGCCATTCCCATGGACACGAGCGCCATGGCCAGCAGCCCTACCGCCACGCCATAGGCCGTGCGCGCGTACAGGCTGGCAATCGACAAGAGGAAGAGGCCGAAGCCGAACACCGCGAGTCCGCCATCCATGTGTCGCCTCCTCGTGTGGGGACTTCTCCCGGATGCGGGAGGAGGGGACGGGCAAGGTCGCCGTGTCCCGGTGGAGTGCTGGTTGGAACATGCGGACGCGAGGGGCGCCAAGGGACTCCCCCTGTGCGCCCGCCCGGTGAAATTGATTGTCGACGGGGCGGACGACCTGCCCTTTTCGTGGCGGGAATGCGCGGCGACAAGGCGATATCGGGTGGCTCGCTCGTGAAACCTGGAAGGTTCAGTGTCGAGCATCCGCCGTCCTGGGGTGGAGGGAGGGGTGGATAGTGGACGTTTTATCGCGCGGAATTTCTTGCGGCGCCGCCCCCGGTGTCGCATGACTCGCCCGCAGGGCCGGAAGTGCTGACGCGAAGAAACGGTGCCATGTCGAGGATGACGCTGCTGCTCGTGTTGCTTGCATCCCTGATGGGCTGCCGCCGCGTGAGCTTCGAGGACTCCGTGTTGTCCAAGCCGGAAGTGCGCTACCGCGTGGGCGAGCTGCCCAAGCACTGGCGCCGGGTCTGGCTGGAGGGCAATGACCTGGCCTTCTCCGAGGAGGGCACGGGCCGCGCGCTCTCCATCAACGCGACGTGCAAGGGGCACGACGACCCGCCGCTCCCGGTGCTCACGCGCCATTTGCTCATGGGCTTCACGGAGCGCCAGGAGCTGACCAGCTTCCTCATCGCGATGGACGGACGCGAAGCGCTGCGCAGCCGCTACCTGGCGAAGATGGACGGGGTGCCCGTGGAGCTGGAGCTGGTGGTGTTGAAGAAGGACAACTGCGTCTTCGACTTCTCCTACGTGGCGCCGCCGGGGCTCGCGGCCGAGCGCATGCCGGACTTCGACGCGCTGCTGGCGGGCTTCGAGTCGGAGCACATCGGATGAGTCCCTCGGCGGAAGTGGAGACGCCGGAGGTGGTGGATGTCGCGGCGCCGGAGCGCCCCGGGGTGGTGGAGCGCGCGAAACAGCGGCTGGAGTCGCTGGGCGCGATGACGCAGATGACGGGGCAGGTGCTCAGCCGCGCGGTGCGGCCGCCCTTCGACCTGGGCTCGCTCATCTTCCAGGTGGAGTCGCTGGGGGTGCGCTCGCTGCCGATTGCACTGCTCACGGCGACGTTCGCCGGGCTCGTCATCTCGTTGCAGTTCGGCTACTTCCTGGCGCGCTTCGGGGTGCAGTACACGGTGGGGCGCGTGGTCGTCCTCACGCTGTTCCGGGAGCTGGCGCCGGTGCTGACGGCGCTCACGGTGGGCGCGCGCCTGGGCAGCGGCATGGCGGCGGAGCTGGGGGCGATGACGGTGACGGAGCAGGTGGACGCCATCCGCGCGCTGGGGGCGGACCCGCTGCGCAAGCTGGTGGTGCCGCGCGTGCTCGCGTGCCTGCTGGTGATGCCGGTGCTCACGGTGTTCGCGGACGTGGTGGGTCTGGTGGCGGGCGCGCTGGTGGTGAACGCGCAGTACGCCATCTCGTTGGACCTGTTCTTCAAGGGCGCGCTGGACGCGGTGTTCATGATGGACTTCGCGTCCGGCGTGTTCAAAGGCGCGGTGTTCGGCTTCATCATCGGGCTGGTGGGCTGCTTCAAGGGCCTGACGGTGGAGGGCGGCACGGAGGGCGTGGGGCGCGCGACGACGCAGACGGTGGCGATCACCTCCGTGGCGGTGTGCCTGGCGGACTTCTTCATCACCAAGGTGACGTTGTACCTGTGACGTGACATGCCCTTCGGCCACCACAAGGAAGCGCCCACCTTCGAGTTCCACCGGCCCACGCCGGGTGAGCAGCTCATCCACTTCGAGCACCTCCAGAAGTCGTTCGGCGCCAAGCGCGTCTATGACGACCTGGAGCTGGACGTGCGGGCGGGGGAGACGCTGGTGGTGCTGGGCGGCTCGGGGACGGGCAAGAGCGTGTTGCTCAAGTGCCTCATCGGGTTGCAGCGGCCGGACGCGGGACGCATCCTCTTCCAGGGCCACGAGGTGACGGGCTTCACGGAAGAGCAGTTCATCCCGGTGCGACGCAACGTGGCGATGGTGTTCCAGGGCGCGGCGCTGTTCGACTCGCTGAGCGTGGGAGAGAACGTGGCGTATCCGCTGCGGGAGCACTTCCCGGACATGCCGATGGACGAGGTGCGGCAGCGGGTGGCGGAGAAGCTGGCGTTGGTGAACCTGCCGGGGACGGAGCGGCTGATGCCGTCGGACCTGTCGGGTGGCATGAAGAAGCGCGTGGGGTTGGCCAGGGCCATCGCCACCAACCCGGAGGTCATCCTCTGGGACGAGCCCACGACGGGGTTGGACCCGGTGACGACGCAGTCCATCAACGCGATGATCAACTCGATGAAGAAGAAGCTCGGCAGCACCTCCATCGTCGTGACGCATGACCTGGTGAGCGCGTTCGCGGTGGGGGACCGGATGGCGATGCTGGCCAACCGGCGCATCGTCCAGGTGGGGACGCCGGACGAGTTCCGACGCTCCAAGGTTCCGGAGGTGCGGGCGTTCCTGGATGCGCGCCGGGTCGAGCTGGAGCCCGGAGGCATGTCATGAGCCTGTTCACGTCCGCGGCGGGCGAGAAGCGGCTGGCGTTGCGCGCGGGGCTGTTCGTGGCCATCGGCCTGGCGGTGGCCGGCGTGGTGGTGTTCTTCATCGGCCAGGAGTCGAGGCTGTTCCAGCGCCATCACTTGTACCGGGCGTACTTCGTCAACGTGCAGGGGTTGAGTGACCAGTCCCCGGTGTGGCTGGGGGGCCTGGAGGTGGGGAAGGTGACGGGCATCTACTTCTCCGAGGACCCGAAGGACCCCAAGCTGGAGGTGCGGCTGCAGGTGTCGGCGAAGTACGCGGACCGCGTGAAGGAGGACTCGCTGGCGCAGCTCACGAGCATGGGCGTGCTGGGGGACAAGGCGGTGGACATCTCGCTGGGCAGTCCCGCGTCGCCGCCGGTGGAGCCGGGCGGGGTGTTGTCGTCCTCCACGAGCGGGGATTTGACCAACCTGCTCAAGAGCGCCAGCGAGGTGATGGACAACTCGGTGGCCATCAGCAAGTCGTTGCTCAAGACGGTGGACGCATACGGAGACCCTCAGCTCGCCACTGACGTGCAGCGGAGCATGGCGGCGCTGCGGGGGGTGTTGGAGCAGGTGCAGAGCGGGGACGGGGTGCTGCATGCGCTCATCTACGACAAGGAGGCGGGGCGCGAGGTGCGCACGCTGATGGCGAGCGCGTCGAGCGCGGCGCAGCGGGTGGACGGCGCGGTGGGGCACGTGGAGGCGCTGTTGCGCGAGGTGCGCACGGGTGACGGCACGGCGCACGCGCTCATCTACGGAGACGAGGGTGCGATTGCGCTGCGCGAGCTGGGCTCGGCGGCGGGGCAATTGGCGGGGTTGATTGAGGACGCGAAGAAGAGCCCGAACGGGGCGGTGCACCAGTTGGTGTACGGCGATGCGAGCGGGATGTTCGCGGACCTGGGCGCCGCGGCGGCGGACCTGAAGAAAATCACGGCGACGGTGGCGAAGGGTGACGGCACGGTGGGCGGGCTCATCAGCGACCCCACCGTCTACGAGGACCTGCGCGAGGTGCTGGGCAACGTGAAGCGCAACCGCATCCTTCGCGCGCTGGTGCGCTTCTCGTTGGACAACAGGAAGGACCTGGACCAGATGGGCAAGGTGCAGCGCGTGGAGCCCAAGGCCGAGGCGCCGAAGCCGGCGGAGCCCGTGCAGCCCGTGGTGGCTCCCGTGCCCGTGGATGCCGCGCCCGCCGTGGTGCCCGCGGCGGAGTAGGGCGAATCCCGCGGCGGCAACGGAGACCACGGACGCGTCAGTCCGGGTTCCTAGTCTTCATGGCCCGAGAGGTCATGAATGCGAAAATGGTCGTTCTTGCTGTGTGGGTGGTTGTTCGCGGCCTGTGCCTCGACGAGCGTCGCATCGCGGCGCTGGGAGGCAGCGGAAGCTCCAGGAGCGGAGTGCGAGGACCCCAGCGCGGACCGGTGCACGACCCTCATCTGTGGCGTAGGGGCCTGCGCCCTCTACTTCTGCGAAGAGGTCCATCCTGGGCGCATCGTGCCGGCGCAGGCAGTGATGCCTGTCCGTCCGCCGGTACGGCCGCCCCCATTGCCACGGACGGGTCGCGGGGCTCCGACGACCTCCCATCCCCAGCGCTACTGGGGAAGCATGCAGGGACTCCCCGAAGGCGCGGAGCCCATCTTCATCATTCCCTGGAATGAGACGAGCGCCGAGTACGCGGCCCGGCTCAGGAAGGAGAACGAGGACGAGCCGACGCGCACGTGGGTCAAGCACCACGTCTTTCCCCAGGCGTTCAAGGAGTGGTTCATCTCCAGGGGAGTCAATATCCATGAATGGACGCTGGTGCTCGACAAGCAGGTTCATCAGAACATCCACCGTGGAGAGCTTGGTGGGCCCTGGAATGCGGAGTGGCGGTACTCCATCCGGAACAATCCGCTGGCGAACCGACAGGCCATCCATCTCTTCGCGGTGCAGATGATCTTCCGATTTGACCTGTCGGGCCCCGTGGTCCCGTACTACAGCAGGAAGTCCATCCCCCTGTTCCCTGTCATAGAAGAGGACATCTACTGACCATGCGGTGGTTCCAGCTCGGTGACGCTCGTCCTTCGCGCTACGCCTGGGAGATTCAGGCGCGGCACCCGTGGCTCCTGCCTGGCATCCACTGCCCCGACTGCGATGAAGTCTGGAGCGGAATCGGCGAGTCGTATCCGAGCGTGGACCTGTCTGATGTGTCGGACCCGGCGCGATTCAGGGCCCGTGTCGAGGAGCGTTTCGAGGAGTTCACGAGACTGCGGGAGTCTGTGCGGCCCCTGGTTCCCGACGGCGCGACACTGACCCCTGGAACGACCTTTGGCACCCTGGTGGGAGGTGGGCGCGGCTCGTTTCCACAGCTCGTGCTGCTGTACCCATGGACGCTGCTCGTGCGTGCCGAGGCGCTAGAGAGGTTGCGTTCCGAAGGCGTACAGGGGCTCCATGGCTGTCGCACGGAGTTGAGGCTCCAGGGCAAGAATCCTCCGGAGTTGTTGGAGCTTCAGGTGGAGCCTCGTGGACTGCTCCATCCGAGCTGTTTTCCCAAGGGGTTGGCTCCTCCGTGTCGGACGTGCGGCAGACTCGCGTTCAGCTTTCCCTCGCGGCCTGTCCTGGATGAAGCCTCGCTGCCGCGGGACCGGGATGTCTTCAGGCTCGCGAACTTCCAGACCATCATCGTGGCGACGGAGCGCTTCATGTCCACGGTGAGCCAGCTTGGCTTGGAGGAAGTGGCGTTCACCGAGGTGCCTACGCGCTGAGCCTTGCGTCCCTGTCTGGACTGCTTGCGTCGTGCCAGGCGGTGACTGGTTGCTCGCCACGCTCCGTGATAGCGATTCCGGTGTGCCTCGCTCCCGGCTCGCCGTCGCCCTGGAACGGTATCCCCTGCGCCACCAGCTCGAGGAGGCCGACTGTGGCCCCGCGTGTCTGGAGATGGTCTCCGCGTACCACGGCGCCACGCACTCGCTCGCCGCGCTCAAGGAACTCGCGCACGTGCAGGTGGTGGGCACCTCGCTGCCGGACCTCGCCAGCGCCGCCGAGCAGGTGGGCTTCAAGGTCCGCGCCTTCCACGTCGAGGACCCTTCTGAACTGGAGGACGAGGAAGGCCAGGCGCTCCTCCCCGGCATCGCCCACTGGGAGGACAACCACTTCGTCGTCCTCTACTCCGTCACTCCCAAGGAGGCCGTCATCGGAGACCCTGCCCAGGGCCTCCGACGCATCCCTCGCGCGAAGCTCGGTGCGCACTGGGACGGAATCCTCCTCTCGCTGGAGCCCACCGAGGCGCTCTTCCGCCCCACACCGCTCTCCGTCACGCCCGTTCCCGCGCGTCGCCTCGGCGCGCTGAGCCGCTTCGGCCGGGGACTGCTGCGCTACCGCCTGCTGTTGTTCCAGGTGTTCGTCACCACCGTGCTCCTCCAGGCCCTGGCGCTCGCGCAGCCCCTGCTCATCCAGGGGCTCGTGGACAAGGCGGTGGGCGGCAGGAACGTGTCTTTGCTCACCGCCATCGGTGTGGGCCTCGGCGTGCTCGTCGTCGCTCAAATCGCAGTGGCCATCGCGCGCGGCGCGGGACTCTTCGTGTTGTCCCGAGGCTTCTCCGCCCTCCTGCTCGCGCGGTTCTGGAAGCGCCTGCTGTCCCTGCCGGTGACGTTCTTCGCGCGGCGCCACCGCGGTGATTTGCTCAAGCGCATCGAGGACCACCAGCGCATCCGCCGCGTCCTCCAGGGCGCGTCGGTGTCCGTGCTGCTCGATTTGGTGATGCTCGTGGGCTACGGCGTCGTGCTCTTCCTCTACGACGCCACCGTGTTCGGCATCTTCGCCGCCTGCGCGACGCTGTATTCGCTGTGGACGCTGGTGCTGATGCCCCGGCGCACCGTGCTGGACCACCAGCGCTTCCGGGTGGCAGCCGAGGCGAGTCGGCTGGAGCTTCAGATGCTCGGCGGCATCCAGACGCTCAAGGCCTGCGGCGCCGAGCGCCAGGTCCGCACGCGCTGGGAGAAGCTCCAGGCTCGCGAGGCCGAGGCCGCGCGCCGCATCTGGCTGCACGACACCGTCCACACCTCCGGCGCGCAGCTCGTCAACCAGGCCATGTACGTGGGCATCCTCGTCTACGAGGCCCACCTCGTGCTCCAGGGGCAGCTCACGCTGGGGCAGATGGTCGCCACGCTCGCCATCCTCGGGCTCGCGCTCGCGCCGATGCAGAACCTGGTGATGTTCATCCACCAGCTCCAGGATGTCGTCATCTCCCTGCGCCGCGTGGACATCGTCTACGAGTCCCAGCCCGAGCTGCACGACGACAGCTCCCCCGTCACCGGCGCGCTCACCCAGGCCCCCGAGCTGCGACTGGACGGCGTCACCTTCCGCTACGGCTCGCCCAACGAGCGGCCCGTGCTGGACAACGTGAGCTTCACCGTGCCGGCGGGGAAGATGACGGCGATTGTCGGTCGCTCGGGCGCGGGCAAGACGACGCTCACCCAGGTGCTCTACGGCCTCTATCGTCCCGAGCAGGGCCGCGTCCTCTACGACGGCCAGCCCCTGGAGACGTTCGAGCCGACCGCGCTGCGCCGCTCGGTGGCCTTCGTCTTCCAAAAGACGGACATCTTTGACGGCACGTTGGCGGAGAACATCGCGCTGGGGGACGAGGCCCCGGACCCGGAGCGCCTGCTGCATGCCGCGCGCACCGCGTGCCTGGACGAACTGCTCGTGCTGCCCAACGGCCTGAAGACGCGGATTGGCGAGGCGGGCGTGCGTCTGTCCGGAGGCGAGGAACAGCGGCTCCAGCTCGCGCGCGCCATCTACAGACAGCCGCGCGTGATGTTCCTCGACGAGGCCACCAGCCACCTGGACGCGGCGCTGGAGCGCGCGATAACCGAGGCCCTCCAGCGAGAGGCGGCGGGGCGCACGCTCGTCGTCGTGGCCCACCGGCTGTCCACCGTGCGTCGCGCGGACAAGATTGTCGTGCTCGACAAGGGCCGTGTCGTCGAGGAGGGCACCCATGACGAGCTGGTGGTGCTGCCGAACGGCCGCTACCGCGCGCTCGTCGAGAACCAGATGGAGCAGCGATGACGCCCGAGCCCAGCCATGACGTGGACGACGTCGACGAGGACCCCGTGATGACGGAGGAGCTGCGCGCGGTGATGCACCCGCGTCCCCACCGGGTGCTGCTGTTCACCGCCGTGCTCGTCGTGGTGCTCGGCGCGCTGGCGTGGATGGCGTCCCGCACGGTGCTCGCATCACTGTGGCGATGAAGCGCGACGCGCGTGCCGGACCAGCGTCCGCGTGAGGTGTCCCGCCACGTCCGTCCCCGCGCCGGCGTCGAACCCCAGGAACATGGGTGAGCCGTTCAGCTCCAGGAACTTGAGCTCCCCATCCATTCCGCGCTTCAGGTCCAGCCCCGTCCACCTCAGGCCCAACACCTCGCACGCCTTCACGCACTGTCGAGCCACCTCCGCCGGCAGCACCACCTGCTCCATCCGCTCCTCGTTCTGACGGAAGTCGAGCGCCGCCGTGACGATGCGCAGGGCCGCGATGACCTCGCCGTCCAGCACGTACACCCGCAAATCCTCTCCGGGCAGCAGCTCCTGGAACGTCACCGGCGCGGCGCCCAGCGCGGCGAGCCGCTCCTCCGTGAGGTCCTCCGGCAGCAGCTCCCGCGTGGCGGCGCCCCCCAGGATGGGCTTGTAGGCCACGCGTCCGCTCGCGGCGAAGCGGCGCACCGCCTCCGCGTCATTCGTCCACAGCGTCCGAGGCACCGGCAACCCCGCGGCCCTCAGCGCGGCGAGCTGCGCCGGCTTGTGCAGCACCCAATCCGCGGAGGGCGGGTTGTACATCGGCACGCCGAGCCGCTCCCACCGACCGATGAGCCCCAGGAGCAGCGCGGCCTTCTCACGGAACGCGGTGAGCGTGGTGCGCCAGTCCTCCGTCATGGCCTCCTCCGCGTCCACCATGAAGGCCAGCGGGTGCGAGTGCAGGCCGCGCAGGTACACGGCGGCGGGCCGTCCCACGGCGCGCCCGTCCACGAGGATTCCGTCCAACTCCTCCGTGAGCGATATCCGCGTCTCGTCGGGGAAGGCCAGCGTGTCGACGATGGCGCTGTCCACGCCCTCCGCGCCCAGGCGCCGCGCCACCTCCCGCACGTGCGCGTCCTCGCGAGAGCCCACCAACACCACCACGCCTGTCCCCGCCGCTTGCGTCATGGTTTGAGAGCGAACCAGATGCCCCGCGAGGCCGCCAGCACCGTGCACCGCGTCAGTCGCGCGTGCCCGAGTCCCCGTCCTTCGTCTCCTCACCCACCATCATCGTCGTCACCTGTCCGGGCCTTGGCTTCTTCGGACCCTCCTCGGCCTGCTCCCGCGCGGGCACCAGGCCCCTCACGAACAGCCCGTGTGAAGCTTTCGCCCTACGCCTCGATGTTTCACTTTGTTTCACGTCGACCTCCTGCGTCGAAGAGTGTGTCGCCACGCGGCAAGACGCCACTGCAACCCCAGACATTGCCCGTTTGACGGGGAGGGGTCCTCTTGACCCGTTTGACGTAAGGGGAATCATTCATAAATATCCCGGTTCCCCCGCATTTTCCGAGGAGTCGGGAATGTCTCGTATCGTTGCTCGTCGTGGCGGCCGTTTCGCGGTTCTCGTCGGCACCATCGCCGCGCTGTCCGGCTGTTCCAGCGCTCCCCCGGAGGCTCAGGGCGAGCCCACGCCTCCCGCGGCGGAGGAGCAGCCCACGCAGCAGGTGCTCAACGCCCGTGGCTGTGGCGTGAACCCGTCCGCCGAGGAGATGGCGGAGATGGAAGGCCGCTTCGCCATGGAGCGCGCCGTGTCTGACTTCGCGCGTGCGAACGGCTCGGTGACCATCCCCACCTACTTCCATGTCATCAACAAGGGCACGGGCGTGGCGAACGGCGACATCACCGCCGCCATGATTACGAACCAGATGAACGTGCTGAACGCCGCGTACGCGAACACGCCGTTCAAGTTCACGCTGACGGCGACGACCCGCACCACCAACACCACCTGGTACAACCTGGCCTCCGGCTCGTCGGCCGAGCGCGCCATGAAGACGGCGCTGCGCACGGGCGGCAAGAACGCGCTCAACATCTACAGCGCGAACCTGAGCGGCGGCCTGCTCGGCTGGGCGACGTTCCCCTCCAGCTACGCCAGCAACCCGTCGATGGACGGCGTCGTGATTCTGTTCTCCAGCGTCCCCGGTGGCAGCGCGTCGCCGTACAACCTGGGCGACACGGGCACGCACGAGGTCGGCCACTGGCTGGGCCTGTACCACACGTTCCAGGGCGGCTGCTCCGGCTCGGGTGACTCGGTCAGCGACACGCCGGCGGAGGCCTCTCCCGCCTACGGCTGCCCCACGGGCCGCAACACCTGCTCCGCCGCGGGCAACGACCCCATCACCAACTTCATGGACTACTCCGACGACTCCTGCATGAACTCGTTCACCGCCGGCCAGTCGGCCCGCATGGACTCGCAGGCCCTCACCTACCGCTGAGGCGGGGTGTTGGACAGTCGTTGACGAAGTCGCGACGCCGGGGCGCTCATCACGCTCCGGCGTCGTCGTTTTCAGTGACTTCCTCAGGAGACCTGGGCTCCAATCCGCGCCCATGCAAGCGCTCGCCCTCCGTGAGGCCCGTTTCCTGGATGTGCTCCGGCGTCTCATCGCCCTGACGCCCAAGCTGCAGAACAACCCGAGCGCGGGGCTGGTGCCGGAAGAACGGCTCGCCGCGCGGGTGGTGCTGGACACGCTGGCGCCGCACATCGCCAGCGGCTTCATCCAGGCCGAGTCCCTGGCCTCCGCCGGCAACGAGTCCCGCCCCAGCCTGGTGCTCACCGTGAAGGGCACGGGCGAGGGCGCGGTGGGCTTCGTGGGCGCGCACTTCGACGTCGTCCCCGCGGACCAGCAGGCCGAGGGCTGGGAGCACAGCCCCTTCCAACTGCACGAGGGGCCGGACGGGCTGCTCTACGGACGCGGCGTCACGGACTGCCTGGGCCACGTCGCGGTGGCGACGGACCTGCTCGCGCAACTGGCGGAGTCGGGCGTGCGTCCGCGCCGCACGTTGAAGGTGGTGCTCATCGCCAACGAGGAGTCGTCGGATTTGCCGGGCCTGGGCCTGGGCTACGTCGCGGAGCAGGGGCGCCTCAAGGACCTGGCCGGGCAGCCGGTGTACTGGCTGGACAGCGCGAACTTCGGCCCCACGCTGGGCACCGCGGGCATCAGCCTGTGGTCGCTGAAAGTCACCGGCGTGGGTGGCCACTCGGGCATGCCGCAGAACTGCGTCAACGCGCTGGAGTTGGCCATGGCGGCGTCGCTGGAGCTGTCGCGCTGGTTCCATGAGCGCTACCCGCCTTCGGACGACGAGAAGCGCTGGGGTTTCCTGGCCACCTCCAGCCTCAAGTCCACCGTGGTGGAGGCCACCAACGCCAAGGAGACGAAGATTCCCTCGGACGTCACCGTGCGCGGCGATATCCGCCTCACGCCGTTCCACGATTTGGCGGAGGTGCGTCGGGCCACCGAGGACTTCATGAAGGACTTGGACGCGCGGCTGGAGCGCGACGACGTGCCGCCGGGTTTCCCGCGCACGCGCACCGCGGATGGCCGGCGCGGCACGCTGTCGCTGCGCTTCGACGGAGGAGGCACCGAGGGCATCGCCTGCAAGCTGGACTCGCCGGGCCTCCAGGCACTGAAGGACGCGATGAAGCAGGTGCGGGGCGTGGACGCGCAGCCCTTCTCGCTCACCGGTTCGCTGCCGCTGGTGAGGGACCTGCAACGTCAGGGCTGCGACGTGCAAATCACGGGCTTTGGAGAGATGAAGTACTACCACGCGCCCAACGAGCAGGCGCACCTCCAGGACTTCCGCCAGGGCTTCTCCATCCTCCGCGAGCTGCTCGAGCGGCTGTGAGTGGGGCGGGCCGGGGTTACAGTGAGACATCCACAGCTTCAGCCCGCGTCGGGCCGGAGCGCTGCCGAGGAGCGGTGACGCCGTGAGAGATTTGCTGATGATTCCGGGGCCGGTGGAGTTCGAGCAGGAGGTGCTTCAGGCGCTCGGCGCCCCCTCCTACGGCCACACGGACCCGGCCTTCATCGCCATCTTCGGCCGCGCGCTGAAGCGGCTCCGCGAGGTGAGCCTCGCCCCCGGCGCGCAGCCCTTCGTCGTCTCCGGCTCCGGCACGCTCGCCATGGAGCTGGCGGTGGCCAACCTGGTGGAGCCGGGTGACGCGGCCCTCGTGGTGAATACTGGTTACTTCAGTGACCGGATGGCGAAAATCCTGGAGCGGCATGGCGCGACGGTGACGCACGTGCGCGCGGCGCCCGGTGACGCGCCGACGGTGGAGGAGGTGGAGGCGCACCTGAAGCGCGGCGGCTTCAAGGTCATGACTGTCACCCACGTGGACACGTCCACCGGCGTGCTGACGCCCGTGGAGGGCCTGTCGCGGGTGGCGCGCGAATTGGGCGTGCTGTCGGTGGTGGACGGCGTGTGCGCCACGGCGGGCGAGGCGTTCCACCAGGACGCGTGGGGCGCGGACGTGTACCTCACCGCGAGCCAGAAGGCGGTGGGTGTGCCGCCAGGGCTGGCGCTGCTCACCGTGGGGCCTCGCGCGCTGGAGGCGTGGCGCAAGCGCCGCGTGCCGGTGGCCAGCGTGTACTCCGACTGGGCGGAGTGGCTGCCCATCATGGAGGCGTACGAGGCGGGCAAGCCGGCCTACTTCGCCACGCCGCCCGTCAACCTCGTGTGCGCGCTGGACGTGAGCCTGGGGCAGATTCTCGCCGAGGGATTGGAGGCCCGCTTCGCCCGACACCAGCGCCTGGCGCGCGCCTTCCGTGCCGCGTGGCGGGGGCTGGGCCTGCGCATGCTGCCGGTGTCCGACGCGGTGACGGCGAACACGCTGAGCGCCGTGTACTACCCGGAGGGCGTGGACGCGTCGCTGGTGGGCCGCGTGAAGGCGGAGGGCGTGGTGGTGGCCGGTGGACTGCACCCCGACCTCAAGACGCGCTACTTCCGCGTGGGCCACATGAACCGCGTCGGCCCCGCGGACCTGCTGACCACCGTGGGAGCCGTGGAGCGCGCCCTGCTCGCGGCCGGACACCGCTGTGAGCCCGGTGCGGGCCTCGCCGCCGCCGAGGCCTCTCTCATCCTTCGATAAGCCCGCACCTCCTGGGTCGCCCGCACCCTGGACGGGGCGTGTCTTCGTGCGTCCTGGGAGGGAAATGTGCCCGAAATACAATGGGTTCGTGTGATGGGTGAACCCTTCCATGGACCCTGGGGTGTGCTGGAACCATTCGACAGGGGTAGAAAAGTATGAGAGGGTTGGCACCTAGGAAGTGGGGGGAAGCCGGCGAAATCTGAAAATCCATCGGAAACGCCGGACGTGTCCCCTGAGTCGAGGCAGCAGTGAGTCCCCTCGGGGAGACGACCATGTACGTGGGTACGGAAGCGAGCAGTGGCGGTGGGGCGGCGTGGGAGCTGGAGCAGCGGCGTCTGTCCGCGACGGACGAGGACCAGGCTCGAGGCATGTTCTTCCAGGGCTCCCTGCACGTCATCGCGTACCTGGGCGGTGACGGCGCGGTGGCGCGGTGCAAGGGCGTGGCGGGGGTGTGGGAAATCAACCCGTTCCACCTGTACTCGGTGTCGCGCTATCTGCGGATGGTGTCCACGGCGGCGCGGCTGTTGGGCCCGCAGCTCAACGGCTTCGAGGGCGTGCTGGGCCGGATGGGCTCGCAGGCGACGAACGACTTCCTGGCGTCGCTGTTCGGCCGGCAGTTGCTGGCGGAAGCGGCGGGCAGTCCGCGCATGTTGCTCGACTCGTTGGGTGACGCGTACCGCATGGCGGTGAGCTACGGCGAGCGGTACCCCTTGTGGACGGGTGAGCGCAGCGCGCGCTTCATCATGCGCCGCGACTTCATGCCGGCGGCGTACCACGAGGGCGTGCTGCGCGGCGCGCTGGAGGCGGTGGGCGCGCGCGATGTGCGGGTGAGCGGGCGGCAGGTGGCGTTGCTGGACAGCGAGTACGAGCTGTCCTGGCGGTAGCAGGGGCTTGCCGCGGCGGCCCGAGACACGGGCGCGCCGCGTGGGAGGTCGAGGGCGTCAGTTCGCGTCGTTGACGGCGAGGAGGGGCTGGGCTTCCAGTCCGCCGCCGCCGCCGAGGCTCTCGGTGGAGGAGACGAAGGGCTGGGGCACCACCCGCGCCGTGTCCAGGGCCGGGGTGACGTCGACCAGGGCTTCGATGAGCGCCTTGAGCACCATGAAGTGCTGCGTGTCCACGCCTTCGATGGAGGCGAGGATGAAGCGGTGGTCGGGTGTCTGGAGGCCCTTGAGGACGCGGTTGAAGGCAATCGCGGCGCGGCGCTCCTCGTTGGCGGCGAGCTTGAGGACGTTGCCGACGGAGGGACGGAAGCCGTGTGGCGGGGTGAACCGCGCTTCATCCTCGCGGACGGCGTTGCCGCCCAGGTTCATCACGGTGGTTGCCAGCAGGGCGGCGTGGGCTTCGTGGTCCTGCTGGAACTCGGTGACGAGCGCGAGCGCGAGCGCGGCGAAGTCCCGTTCCTCCTGGGGGCGCGAGGGAGCGTCGCGCGCGGCGGTGAGGATGACGGCGCTTTGGGCGTAGGCGTCGAGGAGGATGTACTCGGCGGCGAGCAGGGTGTTGAGGGCGCCGGCCTCGCGGGCGCGGTCGACGGGGCTGAGCTGGTGTTGGGAGTTGTCGCGCTCCAGGGTCTCGCAAGCGGGGAGCGTGGAGGCGGCCGTCGCGGCGGCGAGGCCCTGGAGGAACCGGCGGCGGGCGAGGACGGAGTCGGGGTGGTTCTGGGTCTTCATGGGGGTGGGGCTCCTCACCGCGTCACGTCGTAGAAGGGCAGGTCCGTCTCGTCGTCGAGGCCGGGGGCGCCGTCGACGGCGACGGCGAAGGACCTGGGGACGAACCGGGCCGCCACGGCGGTGAGCGCGTCGGCGGGCTGGTTGACGGTGGAGGCGGGGGGCGTGACGAAGCCGCTCGCGGCCAGGTTGAGGACGACGAAGTGCTGGGACTCCACCGCGCCGATGGTGGCGGCCAGCTCCGCGTTGTCCGCGAGCACGAGGGACTTCTGGGCGTCGGTGTAGCTGATGGCGGCGGCCTTCTCCGCGTTGGTGGCCAGGTCGATGACGTTCTTGATGCCGGGCACGAAGTCTGCGGGGACTTGCGCTGCGCCCTCGCCCACGTCGTCGATGCCGGCCAGGCGGGTGATGTAGCGCGCGAGTCGTTCGGCGTGCTCGGTGTGTTGCTGGCGGAAGTGCAGGGCGATGGCCTTGACGATGCCCTGGAAGGGGAAGAGCGGGTCAGCGGGGGTGGCGGCGTCGAGCACGCTGACCGCGGCGTCGTAGGTCTTGATGGCGTTGCGTTCAGCGGTGAGCAGGGCCTTGAGGGGCGCGAGGTCATCCTGGGGAGACAGGGCCAGGGCCGGGGAGGCGCGGGTGAGCAGGCCCGTCGCGAGGCCAAGGCTCGCGGCGGCCGTGGCGCGTCTCAGGGCGGCGCGGCGAGAGAGTTCTTCGGTCATGGGTCCATCCGAGGAGGCGGTCGGAAGTGGTGGATGCCGGGCGCCCCCTGAAGCCCGGCACGGGCGCATACGCCGAAGGTGTGGCGAAGGATTTTCCGGCGCGCGAGGGATTCGCGGATGGCGGCGCCCGCGTGACAGACGGCGCGAGGCCCTTAGGTCCCCGGGGAGGGTCCTCGTTCGTCGGTGGACCGTGTCAACAGATTGGAGTCGGCTCCAGGATGATGGAGTGGGGCGGGGTGGCACCTGGACACTGTCGCGTCACGGGCGGCCGGGGGTGACTCC
>NZ_JABXEM010000166.1:0-25629 GCF_013372595.1 Myxococcus sp. AM011 | reverse complement strand
GCCGAGAAGCCCGCGCCCAAGCCGCCCGAGCCCGTCAAGACGGCCGCGATGGCTCCGACGCCGGACCCGGACACCGGCGAGCTGCCTCCGGAGGAGCCCTCCGAGGAGCCCCAGGCCGTCGCTGTCGCCGAGACGCCCAAGCCCGCCGAGGAGAAGCCCGCGCCCGTCGCGGAGAAGCCCGCCGCCGAGAAGCCCGCGCCCGTCGCGACCAAGCCCGCACAGGTGTCGGGGAAGGTGGAGACGGCGGCCGTGGCCACTCGGACGACGCAGAAGGAGGGGGGCAGCGGGATGAAGGAGGCCCTGGCCCGCGCCGCGCAGTTGCCGGACCCGGCGGTGAAGGGTGGGGCGTTCACGCTCCAGCTGTCGGCCTTCCAGGACAAGCAGGAGGCCGACCGGTTCATGGCCCGGTTGCGTGATAGGGGTTATGCCCCGTATATCGTCACGGCGGAGGTGGCTGGCAAGGGCACCTGGTACCGCGTGCGCATGGGCACCTTCGCCTCGAAGGACGCTGCGACGCGGTATCTGTCAGACTTCAAGCGTGAGACCCAGCTCGACGCGTTCGTGGCCGGCACGAACTGAGAGCGGGCGAGGAAGACGGGAAGCACCATGACGACGACTAGGCGGGTGGAGAAGCCCTGGGGCCACGAGCTCATCTGGGCCCACACCGAGCGCTACGTGGGCAAGCTGCTGCACGTGAAGCAGGGCCACAAGCTCAGCCTGCAGTACCACAACCAGAAGGACGAGACGATCCACGTCCAGAGCGGCAAGCTGCTCTTCATCGTCGACGAGGGCAACGGCCTCATCGAGAAGGAGATGAACCCGGGGGAGAGCTACCACATCAAGCCCCTCACCAAGCACCGCATGGTCGCCCTCACCGACTGCGACATCCTCGAGGTCAGCACCCCCGAGCTGGATGACGTCGTGCGGTTGGAGGACTCCTACGGTCGCACCGGCACCAGCAAGGCGTAGTCGCTGCGCCGTGCAGGCGCGGCTCGCTCCTCAGTCGCGGGCCGCGTTGTTGGGATTGCGGGTCCACTTGTCGACGGTGCCATCACCGTCCAGGTCCTCGCCGATGCGGTCCACATGGCCCGCCTCCCAGTACTCCCAGTAGTCCACGCGCCCGTCCGCGTTGGTGTCGCGCTCCTTGCGGACGAGGACGCCGCGCTCGTAGAAGGTGACGCTGTCGGTGCGGCCATCGCCGTCGAAGTCCCGCTCGCGGCGCGTGTTGGCCCCCTTCTCGTAGAAGTAGGTGGCGTCCACCTTGCCGTCGTAGTCCAGGTCCATCACCTCGCGCATCAGCGCGCCGACGTCGTCGAAGGAGCGCGTCAGGTCCACGCGGCCGTCCCAGTTCAGGTCCAGCTCCTGGCGCACCTTGCGGAAGCGCTCCTCGCCGTTCGCGCCCGCGTCCGCCACCGTGTAGGTCCACACGTCCGGCTTTCCGTCGCCGTTCACGTCCAGTTGGGTGACGTGTTCGTCGCGCGAGCGCTCCGGCTGGATGGACTCGGCCGAGCCGGACGAGGTGGGTGAGGACCTACCCGTGGCTCCGGTGCCGCGCTCCGAGGACTTGTCCCTGGCGCAACCCGTGAGCAGTCCGGAAGTCATCAACCCGAGGAAAATCCAGCGCTTGCAGCGGATCATTCGGTGCTCCCGGGACGCAGGGGCCTCTGCGCCGAGTCGTGTGCACGAGATGCTTTCGCGCGCCACGTCATTCCATATATTTTCACATATCGCCATGGCCCGAAAGAAGATCAGCACCACCATCTACATCACCCCGGAGCAGAACGAGCTCCTCAAGGCGCTGAACCAGAAGACGAAGGTGCCCGTGGCCGAGTACATCCGCCAGGGCATCGACCTGGTCCTGGAGAAGTACAAAGCGCAGCTGCCGGGGCAGGCGACCTTCGACGAGATTTGAGAGAGAGACGAGGCGCGACGTGAAGAGCATGCAGGGCAAGCGAGTGGTGGTACTGGGCGGCGCGGGCTTCGTGGGCTCGCACCTGTGCGAGCGCCTTCTGGATGACGGAGCGGCCGCCGTGACGGCCGTGGACAACCTCATCACCGGCAACGAGGAGAACATCCGCACGCTGCAAGGGCGGCCGGGCTTCGGGTACGTGAAGGCGGATATCATCGACGGCATCCCCGTGAAGGAGCCGTTCGACTACATGTTCAACATGGCGTCGCCCGCGTCGCCCATCGACTACGCGAACCTCCCGTTGGAGACGCTGCGCGTGGGCTCCATCGGCACGGAGAACGGGCTGAAGCTGGCGGAGGCGAACAAGGCCGTCTTCCTGATGGCGTCCACCTCCGAGGTGTATGGCGATCCGCTGGTGCACCCGCAGCGCGAGGACTACTGGGGCAACGTCAATCCCATTGGCCCGCGTTCGGTGTACGACGAGGCCAAGCGCTACGCGGAGGCGGTGACGGCGGCCTACGGGCGCAAGGGCGTGCAGGTCCGCATCGTTCGCATCTTCAACACCTATGGCCCGCGCATGCGCCTCAACGACGGCCGCGTGGTTCCGGCCTTCGTGGGGCAGGCGCTCAAGGGCGAGGACTTCACCGTCTTCGGCGATGGCAGCCAGACGCGCTCGTTCTGTTACGTGAAGGACCTGGTGGACGGCCTGGTCCGGCTCGCGCTGTCGGACGAGCCCCACCCGGTCAACATCGGCAATCCCCGGGAGATGACCATCCGTCAGTTCGCGGAGGCCGTGCGCACGGCGGCGGGCGGCGGCGGGAGCATCATCGAGAAGCCCCTGCCCAAGGATGATCCCAAGCAGCGTCAACCAGACATCACCCGCGCCCGCACGTTGCTCGGCTGGGAGCCCAAGGTGCCGCTGGAAGAGGGTCTGCGGGAGACCATCGCGTGGTTCCGCGAGGTTGCCGTGAGGCGATCCGCGTCATAGGTTGCCGCCGCGAGATTCTGGAATCAAAGACAGTTTGGCCACGGCCGGGTGGCGGGGAGACGGAAGCGTGAAAGTCCTGGTGACGGGTGGAGCGGGCTTCATCGGCTCGCACGTGTGCGACGAGTTCCTGAAGGCGGGACACGAGGTCATCGCGTTGGATGACCTGTCGGGTGGCAAGAAGGAGAACCTGGACCCGCGCGTCCGGCTGGCCGTGCATGACATCCGCAGCCGCGAGGCCGCGGAGCTCATCAAGTCGGAGAAGCCCCAGGTGCTCTGTCACCTGGCGGCGCAGATGGACGTGCGGCGCAGCGTGGATGATCCGGGCTTCGACGCGGACGTGAACATCCGCGGCATGCTCAACGTGTTGGAGGCCGCGCGCGTCTCCGGCGTGAAGAAGGTCATCTTCAGCTCCACCGGCGGCGCCATCTACGGCGAGCAGGACGTGTTCCCCGCGACCGAGTCCCACGCGACGCGCCCGGTGTCCCCGTACGGCGTCTCCAAGGCGGCGGGGGAGCTGTACCTGGGCTACTACCGGGCCCAGTA
Source organism: Myxococcus sp. AM011 (assembly GCF_013372595.1). Lineage (NCBI taxonomy): Bacteria > Pseudomonadati > Myxococcota > Myxococcia > Myxococcales > Myxococcaceae > Myxococcus > Myxococcus sp. AM011. Next base: position 22,189 of record NZ_JABXEM010000166.1, on the reverse strand, counting down.
CGGCCTGCCGTATGTCGCCCTGCGCTACGCCAACGTGTACGGCCCGCGACAGAACCCGCACGGCGAAGCGGGGGTGGTGGCCATCTTCTGCCAGCGCCTGCTCTCCGGGCAGGGCGCCACCATCTTCGGCGAGGGCAAGCAGACCCGCGACTTCGTCTTCGGGCCCGACGTGGCCCGGGCGAACCGGCTGGCCTTCGAGAAGGACTACGTGGGCGCCATCAACATCGGCACCGGCGTGGAGACCGACATCAACCGCCTCTACGCGCTGCTGGCCGAGGCCGCGGGTTCCACGGCCGCCGTGGCCCACGCGCCCGGCAAGCCCGGCGAGCAGCTGCGTTCGTGCATCGACAACTCGCTCGCGAAGAAGGTGCTCGGCTGGGAGCCGACCGCCGACCTGCGCGAGGGGGCTCGCCGCACCATCGCCTACTTCCGCGAGAAGGCCGAGCCGGTCCGCGTCCACGGCTGAGGCTGGCTGACGGGACGCAGGGCAGGGGAGTCCGGGAGGAAGTCGCCTCTCCCGGACGGGGCCTCGTGTCCTGTCGTCCCCAGGTGGCCGGGCGTCCGTTCAGGGGAACACGGTGGTGGGGGAACAATCGGGCGCCCCTGACGGGTTGCTCGTCTGGCGGGCGTTCGCGCGTAGATTTTCGCGCGGTTCGATGTTAGGCACGCCCGCTTCTTCCGACGAGCGCCACGAACATGCCGGCTGAAAACGCGCACATCCGCAACTTCTGCATCATCGCCCATATCGACCATGGAAAGTCGACGCTGGCTGATCGCCTCCTCGACAAGACGGGGACGCTGAGCAAGCGCGAGGCGCAGGCCCAGTTCCTCGACAACATGGACATCGAGCGCGAACGGGGCATCACCATCAAAGCCCAGTCCGTGCGGATGAACTACACCGCGAAGGACGGCAAGCAGTACGTCCTCAACCTCATCGACACGCCGGGGCACGTCGACTTCGCTTACGAAGTCAGCCGCAGCCTGGCCGCGTGCGAGGGCGCGCTGCTGGTGGTGGACGCGTCGCAGGGCGTGGAGGCGCAGACGCTGTCCAACGTCTACATGGCGTTGGATCACGACCTCGAAATCATCCCGGTCATCAACAAGATCGACCTGCCCAGCGCGGACGTCGACCGCACCCGCGCGGAGATTGAAGACGTCATCGGTATCGACGCCTCCGTGGCCGTGCCGGCTTCCGCGAAGGAAGGCATCGGCATCCACGAGATTCTCGAGGCCGTGGTCGCGCGAGTGCCGCCGCCGACGGGCTCGCCGGACGCGCCGCTCAAGGCCCTCATCTTCGACTCCTGGTACGACAACTACCGGGGCGTGGTGACGCTGGTGCGCGTGCTGGAAGGCACGCTCAAGCTCAAGCAGAAGATCAAGCTGTTCAGCAACAACAAGGTCTTCGAGGTCCAGGAGCTGGGTGTCTTCACCCCGTTCTCCCGCCCCGTGACGCAGCTCATGGCCGGCGAAGTGGGCGTGCTGGTCGCCAACATCAAGGAGCTGCTGGACGCGAAGGTCGGCGACACCGTCACGGAGGAGGCCCGTCCGACGCTGGAGCCGTTCCCGGGCTTCCAGGAAGTGAAGCCGATGGTGTTCTCCGGCATCTTCCCCATCGAGTCCGACCAGTACGAGAACCTGCGTGACGCGCTCGCGAAGCTGAAGCTCAACGACTCCGCCTTCACGTATGAGCCCGAGTCGTCCACGGCGCTCGGCTTCGGGTTCCGCTGCGGCTACCTGGGCCTGTTGCACATGGAGATCGTCCAGGAGCGTCTGGAGCGCGAGTACAACCTGAACCTCATCACCACCGCGCCCAGCGTGGTGTACCGGATCACCAGCGGGAAGGGTGACGTCCAGTTCGTGGACAACCCGGCCAAGCTGCCGCCGGTGCAGAACATCGCGAAGTTCGAGGAGCCCATCCTCACCTGTCACATCCACGTCCCCAACGACCACCTGGGCGCCATCCTGAAGCTGTGCCAGGACCGCCGCGGTGTGCAGAAGGACATGAAGTACCTGGGCAGCAGCGGGCAGCGCGTGCAGGTGACGTACGAGATGCCGATGGCCGAGGTGGTCTTCGACTTCTTCGACAAGCTCAAGAGCGTGTCGCGCGGTTACGCCAGCCTGGACTACGAGCTGACCGGCTACCAGGAGGCGGATCTGGCGCGCCTGGACATCCTCATCAACGGGGAGCCGGTGGACGCGCTGAGCGTCATCGTGCACCGCGAGCGCGCCTACCTGCGCGGTCGCGAGGTCTGCGCGAAGCTGAAGGAAGTCATCCCGAAGCAGATGTACGAAGTGGCCATCCAGGCGGCGATCGGCGCGAAGATCATCTCCCGTGAGACCATCTCCGCCATGCGCAAGAACGTGCTCGCCAAGTGCTACGGTGGTGACATCAGCCGCAAGCGCAAGCTCCTCGAGAAGCAGAAAGAGGGCAAGAAGCGCATGAAGCAGGTGGGCACGGTGGAGATTCCGCAGGAGGCCTTCCTCGCGGTCCTCAAGTCGGAGCAGTAGCCATGAACGCTGCCAGTCCTTCCGCCACCCCTCCCGCGAAGCTGGCGACCGCGATGGCGGCCCGGCGCACCCCTGAACAGGTGCGCGCGCGCCGCAAGTTGCTGTGGCGGGAGATGCTCACCAGCCTGTGGGCCCCGCTGTGCATCGTCGCGCTGGTGCTGTTCCCGTACACGGTGCTCATCGAGTTCGTGCCCACGGCGGCCGCCTGGGCCCAGCCCGCGATGAAGGGGCTGGGGGTGTTGATGGTGGCGTACTTCGTGGCGCTGCTGGTGTGGCGCAACGTGTCGCCCCGCGAGAAGCAGCTCCGCCGGATGCGGCACGAGGCGCATGAGCTCATCTCCGAGAACGAGCGCATCCTCCAGAAGCCGCAGGTGCGCGAGAAGGTCTCCCCGCTGGTGGCCGAGCAGATCACCGACCAGGCGTTGAAGGTGGAGTCGGCCTCGGCCGAAGGGGACATGGAGCGGCTGCCCCGCGAGGTGAAGGCGCTCGACGCGCTCACCGCCCAGCACCTGGGGGCGTTCCGCAAGGAGTCCCCCATGGATTTCGTGGGTGGCTTCGTGAAGATGCTGCTGGTCGCCCTGGTGTTCCGGACGTTCATCGTGGAGCCGTACCGGATTCCCTCCGGCTCCATGCTGCCCACGCTCCAGATTGGCGATCAGGTCTTCATCAACAAGTTCATCTACGGCGTGCGCGTCCCCTTCGCGAACGTGGTGCCGTTCGTCATCGTCCGGCCTCCGGGGCGCGGCGACGTCGTCGTGTTCAACAACCCGGTGAACGAGGCCACCGACTACATCAAGCGCGTGGTGGGCGTGCCGGGTGACACGGTGGAGATGTTCGACGGCGTGGTCCACATCAACGGCCAGCCGCAGATTCGCGAGAGCATCAACCCCGAGTACATCGTCAACAACATCACCGACGACGGGCGGTGGTTCGACCAGCAGGAAGCGCTGTACCGGGAGGACCTGAGCGGCGTGACGCACAGCGTGCTCCAGACGCCCACGCGGATGCCCCGGCACGAGGGCCCCTACGTGGTGCCCGAGGGGCACGTCTTCGTCATGGGCGACAACCGCGACAACAGCTCCGACAGCCGCCACGGCCTGGGCATCACCGGCTACGGCAAGACGGAGTTCGTCCCCTACGGCCACATCAAGGGCAAGGCGATGGTGGTGTGGCTGTCGCTGGGCTACCACGGCCTTCTGCATGGCCTGTTCGGTGGCACGGGCCTTCGCCTGGACCGCTTCTTCGAGCCCGTACGCTGACCCACACCCGAGGGGCAGGCGGGCCGGCGCGCCTCGGACGGTGCTTGACGCGCCGCACGGCCCGGGGTACGCGGCGGCCCCGGCCATGAGACACCTCCTTGGAATCGAAGGCTGGCGCCGGGACGAGCTCGAAGCGGTGCTCGACAGGGCGCGCGCGCACCTGCCTGGTGGTCCAGACGTCACCCACACCCTGCGCGGCAAGGTGGTCGCCAACCTCTTCTTCGAGGACTCCACCCGCACCCGCACCTCGTTCCACATGGCCGCCCGAGGCCTGGGCGCCGGCGTCCTGAACTGGAGCCCCTCCGGTTCGTCCACGTCGAAGGGCGAGACGCTGCTGGACACCGCCCGCAACATCGAGGCGACGGGGCCGGTGGCCATCGTCATGCGCCACCGCTCGTCCGGCGCGCCCCATCTGGTGGCGAAGCACGTCCGCTGCGCCGTCATCAACGCCGGGGACGGCACGCACGAGCACCCCTCCCAGGCCCTCCTGGACGCCTTCACCTTGCGCCAGCACTGGGGCAGCCTGGACGGCCGCACGGTGCTCATCGTCGGCGACATCCTCCACAGCCGCGTGGCCCGCTCCAACCTCTGGTGCCTGAAGGCCCTGGGCGCGCGGGTGGTCTTCTGTGGCCCTCCCACGCTGGTGCCCCCGGGCCTGGAGTCGCTGGGCGCGGAGGTGACGCACAACCTGGACGCGGCGCTGCCTCACGCGGACGCGGTGATGTGCCTGCGCCTGCAGATGGAGCGCATGGGCGAGGCGTTCCTGCCCTCGACGAAGGAGTACTCGCGCCTGTTCGGCCTCACCCCCGCCCGCGAGGAGCGGATGAAGGCGGGCGCGCTGGTGATGCACCCGGGCCCCATCAACCGCGGCCTGGAGCTGGCGCCCTCGGTGGCGGACGGGCCTCGCAGCGTCATCCTGGAGCAGGTTTCCAACGGCGTCGCCGTGCGGCGGGCCATCCTCGAGGTGTGCGCGTCATGAGCTCCACGGTGCTTTTCCGCAGAGGGCGCGTCATCGACCCGCGCAACGGCGTCGATGGAGTCCGCGACGTCCTGGTGCGCGACGGCAAGGTGGCGGAGGTCTCCGACGCGCCGCTCCCCGTGCCCCCAGGCGCGGAGGTGGTGGAGGCCGAAGGGCGCTGGGTGCTGCCGGGCTTCATCGACCTGCACGTCCACCTGCGCGAGCCGGGCGAGGAGGGGAAGGAGACCGTCCTCACGGGCTGCCGCGCCGCCGTGGCGGGAGGCTTCACCGCCGTCGTCGCCATGCCCAACACCAAGGTCGTCAACGACAGCGGGCTCGTCACGGAGCTGGTGCTGTCGCGCGCTCGCGCCGCCGGCCTGTGCCACGTGTACCCCGCGGGTGCGATTACCAAGGGCCTCAAGGGCGAGGAGCTGGCGGAGACGGGCGAGCTGGTGTCCTCCGGCTGTGTCGCCATCACCGATGACGGCCGCCCGGTGATGAACGCGGCGCTGATGCGGCGCGCGCTCCAGTACGCCACGCTCTTCGGCGTGCCCGTCATGGTCCACGAGGAGGACCTGACGCTGTCCGCTGGGGGCGCCATGCACGAGGGCGTCACCGCCACGCGCCTGGGCCTGCGCGGCATCCCCGCCTCCGCGGAGGTGGCCATGGTGGCGCGTGACCTGGTGCTGCTCGAGGAGACGAAGGGCCGGCTGCACATCGCCCACGTGTCCTGCGAGGGCAGCGTGCGCCTCATCCGCGAGGCCAAGCGCCGGGGTCTGCTCGTCACGGCCGAGGCCACTCCACACCACGTCATCCTGGATGACCGGGCGGTGGGGGACTACGACACCCACGCGAAGATGGCGCCGCCCCTGCGCGCGGACCGGGACGTGGAGGCGCTGCGCGAGGCGCTGGTGGATGGCACGGTGGACGCCATCGCCACGGACCACGCGCCCCATGGCGTCCTGGACAAGCAGGTCGAGTTCGAGAAGGGCATCAACGGAATCGTCGGGCTGGAGACGGCCCTGGGGCTGACGCTGGAGCTGGTGCACTCGGGGCTGTTGGACGCGAAGCGGGCCGTGGAGTTGTTGACGCACGGTCCGGCGAAGGCGTTCGGCCTGCCGGGCGGTCACCTGGCTCCCGGTGCCCCGGCGGACATCACCGTGGTGGACCCTTCGGAGGAGTGGACGGTGGATGCCCACCGGTTCTATTCCCGCAGCCGGAATACGCCCTTCCATGGCCGTAAGCAGAAGGGCCGCGTGGTGCAGACCTGGGTTTCTGGCCGGAAGGTGTTCTCCGACGGCCAGGTGAAGGAGTCACGGTAATGACGAAGCGGGCAGTGCTCGCCCTGGCGGATGGCACCACCTTCGAGGGCCGTTCCTTTGGCTCGGTCGGCGAGACGGTGGGTGAGGTGGTCTTCAACACGTCCATGTACGGCTACCAGGAGATCCTCACGGACCCCTCGTACGTCGGGCAGATCCTCACCATGACGTACCCGGAGATGGGCAACGTCGGCGTGACGCCGGAGGACGAAGAGGCCGGCAAGCCGCACGCGGTGGGCATGGTGGTGCGCGCCCTCGCGAGCCAGCCGTCCAACTGGCGCTCGCGCGAGTCGCTGGATGCGTACCTCAAGCGCCACAACGTCGCCGGAATCGAAGGCCTGGACACCCGCCGACTGGTGCGCCACCTGCGCACCCACGGCGCGCAGATGGGCGTCATCTCCAGCGAGGGCCTGTCCCCGGCCGCCCTGTCGGAGCGGGCTCGCACCGCCCACGGCATGGAGGGCCTGGACCTGGCCAGCGGCGTGTCGGTGAAGACGCCGTACACGTTCACCGCGCCCTCGCCGGATGTCTTCACCGGCCTTGGCGAGGCCCACCCGCAGGGTGACCCGCGCTTCGACGTGGTCGCCTACGACTACGGCCTCAAGAAGTCGATGCTCCACTTCCTGGTCGACGTGGGCTGCCGCGTGACGGTGGTCCCGTCCCACACCACGGCGGAGGAAGTCCTGGCCCGCAAGCCCCACGGCGTCTTCCTGGCCAACGGCCCCGGAGACCCGGCGGCGGTGAAGGGCGCGGACCGCACCGTGGCGGCGCTGTTGGGCAAGGTGCCGGTGTTCGGCATCTGCCTGGGGCACCAAATCATGGCCCTGGCGCTGGGCGGCCGGACGTACAAGATGAAGTTCGGCCACCGGGGCGGCAACCAGCCCGTGAAGGACCTGACGACGGGCAAGGTGGAGATCACCGCGCAGAACCACGGCTTCGCCGTGGACGACGCCAGCCTCAAGGGCAAGGCCGTCGTCACGCACATCAACCTCAACGACGGCACGGTGGAGGGCCTGGCCGTCCCGGACGCTCGGGCCTTCAGCGTGCAGTACCACCCCGAGGCCTCTCCCGGCCCGCATGACGCACGCTATCTCTTCGGCCGCTTCGCGAAGCTGATGGCGGGGTAGGATGACCGACTCTCTATGGACTCCCCGCTGTCACCGCTCTCCTACCAGCCGTACCTGGACCAGCTCATCGCCTTCGGCAGCGTGGAGTCGCGGAAGGCGGACCTGCTCGAAGCCAAGGCGGAGTACTTCCGCCTGACGGGCGAGGTCTTCGAGGACGACAAGCTCTTCGAGCTGCGCATGGCGTCGTTCCTCGACTACTACCTCTACGACCGCGTCTCGCCGGGCACGGGCAAGACGCCGGCCGTGGAGTTCTACGAGCAGCGCCTGGCGAACACTCCGCCCGAGGAGGCCAACGCCTTCCGGAGCTTCACGGAGACGGTCCACGGCATCTTCGAGGTGCGCAAGCTGGGCAAGGGGCTGGTGCGCCTGCGGGACATGTACTCGGGCAAGGACTTCGACGTGACGGAGCGGCGCAACATCGCCGGGCTGGAGACGGGCGACATCCTGGAGGCCCGCCTCATCCCCTTCGGTGGCCATCTCCTGTTCTCCTCCGCCTTCTGCTACCACCCGCGCGCCGCGGTGAAGTCCATCAAGGCCGAGGTGAAGCGCCGCAAGAAGAAGGAGCCGGAGCGCACCTCCAACGAACTGGTGTGGGAGTGCGCCCGCCGTGCCCTCAACATGGAGCGCTACCGTCAGCTCGCCGTCGAGAAGATCTACGACTTCGAGCAGAAGGTGCTCTGAGCGGAGCGACGACGTCCACCGCGCTCACACGCGGTGGATGCTCATCAGATTGGTGTTGCCTGGCACGTTGAGCGGCACGCCGGCCACCACGACGACGGGCGTTCCCTCCTTGCAGATGCCCTCGCGCAGGCACAGCTTGCGCACCTGCTGCAGCATGGCGTCCGTGGACTTCACGCGAGGGACCTGGAGGCCCGTCACGCCCCAATACAGCGCCATGCGGTTCACCGCGGACTCGTTCGGCGTGAGGGCGATGATGCGCGCGTGGGGGCGGAACTCGGAGATGAGGCGCGCGGTGTGGCCGCTCTCCGTGTACGCGACAATCGTCTGGATGTTGAGCTGCCCGGACGCCGCCACCGCCGCCGCCGCGACGCCCGTGCCCAAATCCTCCGAGCGCTCGAAGGGCGAGTGGTGCTGGTGGCGCACCACGCCGCGCTCCGTCTCCTCGACGATGCGGGCCATGGTGGACGCCGCGTCGATGGGGTAGCGCCCCGCGGCCGTCTCGCCCGACAGCATCACCGCGTCCGCGCCGTCCAGAATCGCGTTGGCCACGTCCGACACCTCCGCGCGGGTGGGGCGCGGGTTGTTGACCATGCTCTCCAGCATCTCCGTGGCGACGATGACCAGGCCACCCATCTGGTTCACCACCCGCACCATCCGCTTCTGGATGGCGGGCAGTTGCTCCAGCGGCATCTCCACGCCCAGGTCTCCCCGCGCCACCATGATGCCGTCGGACGCGCGGGCAATCGCGTCGAGCTGGTCCACGGCCTGGGGCTTCTCAATCTTGGCGATGAGGGGCGTCTTGTTCTTTGCCACATGCTTGCGCGCGCGGTGGACGTCGTCCGCCGAGCGCACGAAGGACAGCGCCACGTAGTCCACGCCCACCTCCTGGCCGAACGCCAGGTCCACCTCGTCCTTGGGCGTAATCGTGGGCACGGACATGGGCGAGCCCGGCAGGTTCAGCCCCTTGTGGTCCTTGAGCAGGCCGCCGATCTCCACCTCGCAGAGGACGTCCTGGCCCGTCACCTTGCGCACGCGCAGGCGCACCCGGCCGTCGTCCAGGAGGATGGCCTCGCCGGGTGCCACGTCCTTCGTCAGCGACTTGATGGGGGTGGGGATGATGGAGCCCTGGCCCATGACGGCGCGCGTCGTCACCGTCACGCGCTGCCCGGCCTGCACCGTGAGCTGTCCACCCTCGAACTTTCCGAGGCGGATCTTGGGGCCCTGGATGTCCTGAAGGATGGCGACAGGCAGCTTCAGCCGCTTGGACGCCTTGCGGATGAGGGCCACCCGCTGACGGTGCTCGTCGTGCGTGCCGTGCGAGAAGTTCAACCGCGCCACGTTCATCCCCGCGCGGATGAGGCCCTCAATCGTCTCCAGCGTGCTCGATGCGGGACCCAGGGTGCAGATGATCTTCGCCTTGCGCATATGCGCGCGCATCCTAGGCGGCGGGGTGCGTGGCTTGACAGCCTCGCGCCCGGGAGACTAACTCTTTGCCCCAGGCGCGGCGCCGACCTCCGGGTTGGCCCCGCGCCCGCGTCTTCAAGAAGTGCTCGATGTTCGAGAGAGAAAGCCCGGCTTCCCAGGGAGGGGGGGCCGGGCTTTCTCGTGCTTGTCGTCGGGCCTGCTCGCCCCCGACTCGAGGACTAGAGGTCGATCTTCTTGCCGCTGCCCTGGGGCTCGCCGAGCGGCGGGTGACCGGGCGGAAGCGCGTCCGTGTCCATTTCGATGGGCGGGTGGCCAGGCGAGGGCAGCCCAGGTGGAGGCATCACCTCGGGCTCCTCCATGAGGCCACCGGGGCCACTGCCACCCACGCCGGGGCCCCCCTTCTGGAGGGACTCAATCTCCTCGCGGCTGATGCCGGCCAGGGTGAGCACCTTTCGAGTGACGCGGATGCGCGCATGGCTGGTGAGGGCCATGGCGATGGAGTCCGACGGCCGGGCCTCCAGCGTCATCTTCTTCGCGCCCTGCTCCAGGAAGACGCGCCCCGAGTAGACGTTGTCGCGCAGGTCATCGATGCGGACCTCCGTCACCTTGGCGCCGAGCTGGTCGACGACGTCGTCCAGCAGGTCTTGAGCGAGCGGCTGGGGTGGCTCGCGCTCCGCCAGCCGGAAGGCGATGGAGACGGCGGAGGCCTCATCCACGAAGACGGGGAGGACCACCTGCTTGTCCTTGGTGGTGAGCACGACGGCGTGCGTCTGGGCCTCCACCAGCGGGACGACGTCCTGCACCTCGAGCTCCACGAGCTCATCGCAGGCCTTGGGGTCGCCTCCGTGCTCGGTGATGCACGGCTCCCCGGAGGCCTCCGGGAGGGTTGCCGCGACGGCCCCCGGAGCGCTGAAGGCGGGGAGCATCAGGACCCCCCCGAGCGCCAGCAACAGCGCCGACAGGGGGGCGAAGAAGAAAGTGGCGCGGTTGGGTGTTCTCACACCCTGAAACTACGCACCCGCCACCCTGTCGGGAGGGCAGCGGTTCAGCCAGGTTGCCCTGGACGGCGGGAAACGCCCGCCCGGAGGGCAAGGGAGCGGACGTCAGGGACGCTCGTCCTCATCCTCGTCGTCGTAGTCCTCGTCGTCCTCGACGTCCTCGTCTTCATCCTCGTCGAGGTCGTCGTCCTCGTCCTCGGACTCCTCATCCTCTTCTTCGTCCTCGTCGTCGATGGTGTCCGCGACGTCCTCCGACTCCAGCGTCATGGAGACGGCGAACTTCTTGTCGAGCACGGCGATCTGCGCGCGCATCTCCGAGAGCGCGGCGACGAAGTCCTCCGAGAGATTCGCGGGCGCTTTCGCGTCGCAGTGGGGACAGACGATCTTCTCCGTCCCCTCGATGAGGTCTTGAACGTCAAGCTCGAAGCTTGCCTCGCACTTCTGGCAGGTGAAGTCGATGCTCATGGTCGGGCGCGGCATACAAAGCCATCCAACCAGCTGTCAACGTCCGCGAATCGGGGACGTGGTGGGGACGCCCCTACATCCGCTAACCTTCGTCGGATGGACCTTCCGAAGACGATGGTGCATGCCCTCCATGACCGGGCCTCGCAGCAGGAACATCGGCCGGCCCTCTGGACACGACGGGGACGCTCCTATGTCCCCACCTCCTGGTTCGACTACGCCCAGCGGGTCAAACGCTTCGCCTTGGGCCTGAGGACGCTCGGGTATGGGGAGGGCCAGCCCCTGGGCATCATCAGCTTCAACCGCGAGGAGTGGCACGTCGCGGACCTGGCCGCCATGGCGCTGGGAGGCGTGCCGGTAGGTCTCTACACCACCAGCGCGGTGGACCAGCTCGAGTACATCCTGGGCCACTGTGAGGCCACCGTCCTCGTGGTGGAGAACGAGAAGCACCTGCGCACGGGCCTGGCCCTGCGCGAGCGGCTGCCCAAGCTGCGCCACATCATCATCCTGGATGCCCCCTCCACGCCGCTGCCAGAGGGCGTCCTGCGCTACGCGGACGTCCTGGAGAAGGGCACCGGGGTGGATGACAAGCCCTACTGGGACAGCGTCAACGCGCTGAAGCCGGAGGCCCTGGGCACCCTCATCTACACCTCCGGGACGACGGGCCACCCCAAGGGGGTGATGCTCAGCCACTACAACCTCGCCTGGACGACCCGGCAGCTCATCACCGCTGTGGACTTCAAGCACAAGAGTGACTCGGTCATCATCTCCTACCTGCCGTTGTCCCACATCGCCGAGCAGGTCATCTCCCTGCACTGCCCGCTGATGCTGGGCATCCAGGTGTACTTCGCGGACTCGGTGGAGGCGATGCCGGCGAACCTGAAGGACGTGCGGCCCACGTTCTTCTTCGGCGTGCCCCGCGTGTGGGAGAAGTTCAAGGCCAAGGCAGAGGAGGGGCTGCGCTCCCAGCCGCCCATGAAGCGCCGCATCGTCTCCTGGGCCCGGGGCGTCGCCTCGGAGCTGCACGCGCGCGCCCAGCGCCACGAGCGCATCCCCGTGCTGCTGGAGGCCCAGTACAAGTTGGCCCAGCGGCTGGTGTTCGAGCCGCTCAAGACGCGCATCGGCATGGAGCGGGTGGACTTCTTCGCCACGGCGGCGGCGCCCATCGGCCGGGACGTGCTGGAGTTCTTCGCCTCCATCGACATGTTCATCCACGAGGTGTGGGGCATGACGGAGGTGGCGGGCCCGGGCACGGTGAATACGCGCGAGGCCGCCCACCTGGGCACCGTGGGACGTCCGCTCATCGGCGTGGAGGTGCGCATCGCCGAGGACGGAGAGATTCTCGTCAAGGGCGGCAACGTCTGCATGGGCTACTACAAGAACCCGGAGGCCACCCAGGAGCTGCTGGAGGGCGGGTGGCTGCACACCGGGGACGTGGGCCAGCTCGACGGCGAGGGCTACCTCCACATCACCGGCCGCAAGAAGGAGATCATCGTCACCTCCGGCGGGAAGAAGACGGCGCCCGGCAACATCGAGGAGCTCCTCAAGTCCCTGCCCGGCGTGGGCCACGCGGTGGTGATAGGGGAGCGGCGCAACTACCTGGTGGCCCTGCTGGCGCTGGACGTGGAGAAGTGCCGCGCCCTGGCCCAGGAGAAGGGCTGGCCCGCGGACCTCAAGACGCTCTCCCAGGACGCCCGCCTGCGCCAGCTCCTCCAGGAGGGGTTGGACCGGGACATCAACCCGAAGCTCTCCCGCTTCGAGACGATCAAGCGCTTCGTCGTCCTGGAGACGGACCTCACCGTGGACGCAGGGGATTTGACGCCCACCCTGAAGGTCCGCCGCAAGGCAGTGGAGCAGAAGCACGCCGCGCTCATCGAGTCGATGTACGCCGAGTCCGGCGGCGTGGCCCAGACGGGCTGAAGCGGGGCGGTGCGGGCGACTCCGGAGCTCTTGGGGCTCCGGCGCCTGGGGCCTTCTGGAAGCCCGCAACGGGAAAGGGGCGGGGAACCTCGTGGTCCCTCGCCCCTTCTCACGTCATCCCTGGAGGGACGTGCCGACTACTTCGCGGCGCGCTTGTCCATGGCGATGTAGTCGCGGCGCTTCTGGCCCGTGTAGATCTGCCGGGGACGCGCGATCTTCTGCTCGGAGTCGAGGACCATCTCCTCCCACTGCGCGCACCAGCCCACCGTGCGGGGAATGGCGAAGAGGACGGGGAACATCTCCGCCTGGAAGCCCATCGCCTCGTAGATGAGGCCGGAGTAGAAGTCGACGTTGGGGTAGAGCTTGCGCTTGACGAAGTAGTCGTCCTGCAGCGCGATGCGCTCCAGCTCCACGGCTAGCTCCAGCAGCGGGTTCTTGCCCGTCACCTCGAAGACCTCGTCGGCCACGCGCTTGATGACCTTGGCGCGCGGATCGTAGGACTTGTAGACGCGGTGGCCGAAGCCCATCAGCTTCTTCTCGCCCTCGCCGCTCTTCACCGACTTGATGAAGTCCGGGACCTTGGAGATGTGGCCAATCTCGCGGAGCATGCGCAGCACCGCCTCGTTGGCGCCGCCGTGCAGCGGGCCGTAGAGCGCGCCGATGCCCGCCGTGACGGCCGAGTACGGGTCCACTTCCGACGAGCCCACCGTGCGCACGGAGGTGGTGGAGCAGTTCTGCTCGTGGTCGGCGTGGAGGATGAAGAGCACGTCCAGCGCGCGCTCCAGCACGGGGTGGACCTTGTAGGTCGCGGTGCCGACGCGCTTCACCATCGCCAGGAAGTTGGCGACGTAGGACAGGTCATTGTCCGGGTAGATGTAGGGCAGCCCCATCAGGTGCCGGTAGGAGAACGCGGCGATGGTGGGCATCTTGGCGATGAGCCGGGTGATCTGGATGCGGCGGCTCTGCTCGTCCTTGGTGTACTTCGCCTCCGGGTAGAAGCTGGACAGTGCCGCCACGGTGGAGCCCAGCACGGACATGGGATGCGCGTCGTAGCGGAACCCGTCCATGAAGGACTTCACGTTCTCGTGCACGTACGTGTGGTGCGTGACGAGGTGGACGAAGTTGTCCAGTTCCTTCGGGGTCGGCAGCTCACCATTCAGCAGGAGGTAGGCGACCTCCAGGTAGCTGGACTTCTCGGCCAGCTGCTCGATGGGGTAGCCGCGGTACTCCAGGATGCCTTTGTCACCATCGATGAAGGTGATGGCGCTCTTACAGTTCGCGGTGTTGAGGAACGCCGGATCGTAGCCCATGAGGCCGAAGTCGTCGTCCGCGACCTTGATCTGTCGGAGGGCGTTGGTGCGAATACAGCCGTTCTCGACCGGGACCTCGTACGTCTTGCCGGTCCGATTGTCGGTGATCGTCAGCGTGTCCTTGGGCATGGGCGGAGATTTCACAGGGCGCGGATCGCTTTCAACAAAAAAGAACGATGAGTCGGATGGGGAGACACTGATGCTTCCTACAGCTGCTCGGAAATACGCGCTCCCGAGCGGGACAGCTGCCGCCAGAAGCCGGGGAAACTCTTCTCGACACAATCAGGACCCGTGAGGACAAGGGTCGCCCCAGACAGCACGCTGAGTGTCGCGGCCGTCATCGCCAGGCGGTGGTCCCCCCGGCTGTCCATCTCGAAGCGGGCAGGAGGGGCCACGGGAGGCGTCAGGTGGAGGATTTCCCCCTGAAGCTCCGTGGTGCCCCCGTAGGCCTTCACGAGGTCTCGGATACCTTCCAACCGGTCGCTTTCTTTGAGACGGAGAATTCCGACGTCCGTCAGCGTGGAGGGCGCGGGGAGTACACAGGCGAGCGCCGCCAGGGTGGGTAGCAGGTCCGGGCACTCCTTTCCTGAAGCCCGCAGGCCTCCGGCGGGACGGCCCGTCACCTTCAGGGTGTGTGCTGGACCCGTGGGAGTGGTGCCCAGGCCCACCTGCTCGATGAGGCGGAGGATGGCCTGGTCCGGATGGGCGCTCGCGGGGTCGGCTCGCTCCACCGTGCCGCCGGCCTTCCATGCGACGAGCAGGAGATAGCCTAATGAGGACCAGTCCCCGGGCAGGGAGGGGACGCTCGGCGGGGGCGTGTAGCCGGAGAGGGTGTAGCGCGATTCGGACTTCTGGACCTCGAAGCCGAACCGTTCCAGCCACGTCAGCGTGAGCTCCAGGTAGCCGGCGCTCGTCAGCGTCCCTTCGATTTCGACGCTCCATGCGCGGTGCTCCCGGAGGAACAGCGCGGCGCAGCCCAGGAGGAGGCTGGAGGCGTACTGGCTGCTCTGGTCGCCGGGCACCCGGAAGACGGGCGACACCTTCGAGGTGTCCGTGGGCGCGGCGAGCTCCACCGGCCAGGGGCTCCCCTCGGTGAGGGTGAGGCCTGCGGGGCCGAGCGCGTCCTTCAGCGAGGTGAAGAGCGGGCCATGGGGACGCTCGCCCAGGCGGGGTGTGCCGGTGAGGCTCACGCGCGCGCCCGGAGTCACCGCGACCTGGGTGGCGAGGATGCGGAAGGGGGCGCCACCGTCCGCGCAGTCCACGGCCCGCACGGGCCCGGGCGGCAGGCGCAGGGCTTCCACGCCCCGGCGCAGCACGCGCACGTCGGCGGGGAGGTCCTCGTCCGACTCGGCCTGGACGGAGGGCAGGGGCCAGGCGCCGGTGAGGTGACCGAGCACCAGGGCGCGCTGCGCGTCCGACTTGGAGACGGGCGGGGTGAGCGGGGAGGCGACGAGGCCGCTCGGGTCCAGGAGGATTCGACGGGTGCTCTGGCTCACGGGCGTACCGCCTTCGTCCACGCCGGCCACAGCTCGCGCCACGTGCTGGCCGCTACGTCGCGGACCTCGGTGGCGCCAATGGCGGTCAGCAGCACCATGCGCAGCTCGCCCCGCGCTCCCGCCTTCTTGTCGGCGTCGAGCAGCGTGGCGATGTCCTTGAGCGACGCGGGGCGCAGGAGGGCGGCGATTCGCTCTCTATCGAGGACACCCGGGCCGTCGATGAGGGCGCGCTCGGCCTCGGCGGCCACGGCCTCGGGGGTGACGCCCAGGTGGCGACCCACGTCCAGGGCCAGGAGGATGCCCAAACCCACGGCGTCACCGTGGGACAACTTGAAGTGGGACACGCTCTCCAGCACGTGGCCGAAGGTGTGGCCGAAGTTGAGCACCCGGCGCAGACCCTTGTGCTCGTACGGGTCCTGCTCGCAGACGCTCTCCTTGAGGGCGCGCGCGTCCTTCACCAGCTTCTCGAGCGCGGGAGGCTTGCGCAGGTAGCGGCGGAAGAGCGCGGCATCCAGGCTGATGATCATCTTCCACGCCTCGAGCGAGCCCTCGCGAACCTGGGTCGGCGACAGCGTGGCGAACAGCTCCGGGCAGATCCACGACTCCTCGGCGTAGTGGAAGACGCCGGCGGGGTTCTTCACCACGCGGCCCTTCACGGTGAGGTCC
The DNA here is from genome assembly GCF_013372595.1 of Myxococcus sp. AM011. Taxonomy (NCBI): domain Bacteria; kingdom Pseudomonadati; phylum Myxococcota; class Myxococcia; order Myxococcales; family Myxococcaceae; genus Myxococcus; species Myxococcus sp. AM011. The sequence continues at coordinate 6,060 of NZ_JABXEM010000166.1, read as the reverse complement.
ACCGCGCCCTTGCCACCCAGGCTGCTGTCGACGGCGGCGAGCAGCGTGGTGGGGACCTGCACCAACCTCACGCCGCGCTTGAGCAGGTGCGCGGCGACGGTGGACACGTCGCCCACGGTGCCTCCGCCCACGGCGAGCAGCGTGCCGGAGCGCGGCAGGGACAGGCCCCCGGCGAGCACCCTCTCCAGGGCCTTGAAGCTCTTCGCGCTCTCTCCGCCCACGAGCTGGACGATGGCGCGGGGGTTCTGCGCCTCCAGCGCGGGGATGAGTCCCGGGTGCAGGCGGGCCACGGTGCGGTCCACGACCGCGAGGCTGCCTTCGGGGAGGCGTTTGGCGAGTCGGGAAAACGGACCCCAGCGGTCGTTGGGAGGACGGTAGGCGCCGGGAGGGTAGGGGCTCATAGGGTGTTGGGGCGTGCGTTCATCTGTTGGACGAGGTCCGCGATGACCAGGGACACCATGGACTCCAGCACCGGAACGGCGCGGGGCATGATGCACGGATCGTGACGGCCACCCTTCGCGTGGTCCGCCAGCGTCGCTGGGGGTTTGAAGAAAGCGCGGACCTGGAGCGGCTCACCGTTGGTGAGTCCCCCCTGGATGCCGCCGTAGACGTCCTTGACCGAATGGAACTGGGTGCCCGGCTGGCCGATTCGCTTGAGCAGATCCGGCGGGCCCCAGACGACACCGGTGATGGCGCCCACGCTGCCGAGCGCCTGCGCGATGAGCGCCTTGATCTTCCCGAAGATGGGCTCGCCCAGTCCCACGGGCAGGCCCTCCACGCGGATGTCGATGGAGCCGCCGAGGCTGTCCCCGGCCTCCTTCGCGGCGAGGATGCGGCGGGACATCTCCTCGCGGACGGCCTCGTCGGGGCAGCGCGTGGGGTGCGCGTCCACCATGGCGCGCGTAAGGCCCGGCGCGGGCACGGAGGCGATGAGGTCACCGACCTGGGACACGTACGCGACGGTGCGCACGGTGGGCATGTCCCGCTCCAGGTACGCCTCCGCGATGGTGCCGCCGATGACGCGGCAGAGCGTCTCGCGTCCGCTGGTGCGGCCACCGCCGCGGTGGTCGCGGTGCTTGTAGCGCTCGCGCCACACGGCGTCAGCGTGGCCGGGTCGGTCCACCTGCTTGAGCTGCTTGTAGTCGCCCGAGCGCTGGTTCGTGTTGCGCACCATGGCGGCGATGGGCGTGCCGAGCGTCTTGTCTTCGAAGACGCCGGAGAGGATTTCGACCCGGTCCGGCTCGTTGCGAGGAGTGACAAGGGCGGACTGGCCGGGGCGGCGCCGGTCCAACGCGGCCTGGAGGCGCTCTTGCGTGAGGGGCACGCCCGCGGGGCAGCCATCCACCACCGCGCCGAGCGCGGGGCCGTGGCTCTCACCAAAGGTCGTCAGACGGAAGAGGACTCCGAAGGTGTTCATGTCGCGGTCTCCCAAAGCTGTCGCTGCCGCCGGGCCTGCGCGACGAACCACGCCGCACCCAGCAGGACCGGGGTGCCGCCGCGCCGCGTAATCTCCGCCGCGATGCGTCGGCCCGGTGCACCGTATGCGATCACCGCGACGCGTGCTCGCTCGAATCGCAGGGAATCCGGCGGCTCGACCTGGACCGGCCACGTCCAGACACCCGCCCCGGTGAGGGGGGCCTGGATGTCTGCCCGGCGGAGGATGCGCAGGGCTTCACCGCGCTCGGCCGCCACGGTGCGCAGCGCGGACGTGGCGCCTCCGTCCCCGAGGACGAAGACCTCCTTCGAGCCCAGGCGCTCCAGTACCATCCGGGCGCCCTCGGTGTCGGTGTTGAAGGACTCCCAGCGGTTGCCTCGGCGGACCAGGGTGTTGATGGCGTCCAACGACGAGCCGGTGTGCAGGGCCAGCGGCTTCTTGAACGGGCTGGTGACAGCGAAGCCCGCGTAATAGGGCAGGAGCGAGTCCAGGAGCGCCTCGACGGGGCCGCCCTCGGGGATGTCGATGCGGTCGAACGGCTGACGATGGATGCGCGGCGAGCGCGAGTGGGCGATGGACATCCCGAAGATGCCCAGCCGCAGCGGAGCGGGAATCGTGGTGCGGTCCGCGCCGCGCCACTCCCGGACGACATCGTCGAGGAGTCGCTGACCCGGCGCCGCGGCCCAGGAGCCACCAGCGGCCACGTAGTCGAGCACGTTGTTCCGAGCGAGCACGGCCCGCGCGGGCAGCGCCACCGTGCCCATGCCGAGCACCGTGACACGCGTCACGCCGAACCGCTCCGCCATCCGACGCTGGGTCTCCAGCAGTGTGCCGAGATGGTCCGGATGGGCCATGGGCTCGACGTGTTTCACCAGCGCGTCGGGGGGCACCGCGCGCTCCCACAGGCGCAGCGCTTCGTCGGTGGTGAGCTGCCGGTCCGCGTGGTGCGACGCGAGCAGCTTGCCGGAGGGCGCGTCGAGCGAGCCCTGGTGCCCGGTGGCGTCCATCAAGTCCCGGTCCACGCGCCACGCGGCGGAGAGCCAGGACGGGGGCAGCGGCTTGCCACGCTCGGAGACGAGCAGCGGGAGGACGGTCGCGAGCGCCGCCGGGTCCACGGCCTCCGGGGCGTGCAGGTCGGTGCGAATCTCCAGCACGTCGGCGCCGCGACGCTGGCACTCCCGGGCGAAGTGCACGGCGTCGGTGCCGAGCAGGGTGGGAGGCAGCGTCACGACACGCCGGGCGGGCGTCACGGGGACTCCTCGAGGTGGAGGCAGCCCCGGAGGAAGTCCACCAGGGCGACGGTGGGAACGCGGGCATGCAGGGCCTCGCGCTCATGGAAGACGGAGGAGAGCTCCTCCTCCAGGGAGAGGGCCGGACGCAGCCGGGGGCGGGTCCGGTCCGTGAGGAGCCGCTCGCGGTAGGTCTCGAACGTCACCGGGATGAGCAGGGTGAACATCCCCGCCAGCGCGTCCGGATGGTGCGAGAGGAAGCCGCCACCCACCGCCACGAGGGTTCCAGCGGGAAGCTCCAGGAGCGCGCGGCGCTCGGCGGCGCGGAACTCCGTGGGCGCCTCCGCGACCCACTTGCGCAGCGGGCGTCGGTGGACCTGCTCCAGGTGGGCGTCCAGGTCCAGCCCCCGCCGCTCCAGCAGCCCGCCGACGCGGGGGAGCAGCGTGGACTTGCCCGCGCTGCGGTGGCCACACAGCACCACCGTCTGGCCCGCGTCCGGGCGGGGCGTGGGCCCCGGACGCGCGACGGCTTCTCTCAGGGTCGGCGCGAGCCGGGGATCCACTGAGTTGAGGACATGCTCGACGAGTCTTCTGCGGCCTTCAGCGGACGGTGCCGACATACACGTTCGCCGTACCGAACGTCAGCGGATGCGCGCTTCGCTCCGCATAGGCGCCGGACTGGTCCATCAGCGACAGGAAACGATCTCCAGCGGGGAAGGCCGCCGACGTGCGGGGCAGGTACTCATAGGCCGCGCGGTTGCCGGTGAGCAGGCCGCCAATGGCCGGCATCACCGTCTTGCTGTAGAAGCGGAAGAGCGCTCCGAAGGCACCCTGGGGCTGGCCGAACTCCAGCACCACCACCCGGCCGCCCGGCTTCACCACGCGCCCCATCTCGCTGAGGCACTTCACCGGGTCATCCACGTTGCGGATGCCGAAGGCGATGGAGGCCACGTCGAAGCTGTTGTCCGCGAAGGGCAGGGCCATCGCGTCGGCGACCTGGAAGTCCACCTGGAGGCCCGCCTTGGCCGCCTTCGAGGGGGCGCTCTCCAGCATCTCCGGGCAGAAGTCCGTGCCCACGACGCGGCCGTTGCTCCCCACCTTCCGCTTGAAGACGAGCGCGAGGTCACCCGTGCCGGAGGCGCAGTCGAGGACGCTGTCGCCTTCCTTGGCCCGGCTCAGGCGCACGGCCGTGCGGCGCCACAGGCGGTGGATGCCGAACGACAGGACCTCGTTCGTCACGTCGTACCGCGTGGCGATGGAGGAGAACATCTGACGGACTTCGGTACTCATCGCGCCCTCACGACCTGGGCCGGACTCTCCGGCCTCCAAAGGTGTCGGCCCACCGCGTCTAGCACGGCTGGCAGTCGCTGCATCAACGTTTGAAAGCGCTCCGGCGTCAGGGCCTGCGCCCCGTCGCACAGCGCCTGCTCCGGCTTCGCATGGACTTCAATCAACAACCCATCCGCCCCCGCCGCCGCCGCCGCCAGCGACATGGGGAGGATGAGCTCCACCTGTCCCGTCGCATGGGAGGGGTCGACGATAACGGGCAGGTGCGTGCGCTGCTTGGCCCAGGCGACGGCCGCCAGGTCCAGCGTGTTGCGCATCTCCGTCTCGAACGTCCGGATGCCTCGCTCGCACAGCAGCACCTGCTCGTTGCCGCCCTCGAGGATGTACTCCGCCGCCAGCAGCCACTCCTGCACCGTGGCGGACAGCCCCCGCTTCAGCAGCACCGGGCGGCGAATCTTTCCCAGCGCGCGCAGCAGGGAGAAGTTCTGCATGTTCCGCGCGCCGACCTGGAGGATGTCCGCGGACTCCGCCATGAAGGGAATCTGCGCGGTCTCCATCACTTCACTGATGATGGGCAGCCCGTGCCGGCGTCCGGTGTCGGCCAGCAACTGAAGCCCCGGCTCCCCCATGCCCTGAAATGCGTAGGGGCTGGTGCGAGGCTTGAACACGCCACCGCGGAGGACATGCGCACCCGCCTGAGCCACGGCGGCGGCGGTCCGCTCCACCTGCTCCACACCCTCCACGGCGCAGGGGCCAGCCATGACGACGAACCCCGGGCCGCCTACCTCCACGGTCCCCGCGCGGACACGCGTGCCCTCGGGACGGAATGCCCGGAGAACTCGCCGCGCACCCGTGTCCTTCCCGGCGTTTACCGGCACGGATTCGTCTGGCTGCTTGCCTCCCACGAGCCCTCCCATCCACCGAGTTCAAGAGGTTTTGAACTCCTTGGTGCATGTATAGCCGAGATGGCTTAGAAGACAACCGAAGGTGATTTCAGGGCAGTCGCGGATGAGGACCGCTGATGAAGACGCTCAATCCCGTTGAGGGCCAGCGCTGGGTGGCCGGAATGATGCCCCTGGCGGCGGTGGATCCACTCTCCGGAGCGGATTCGCTGGGCGTTCCCACCGTGTATTGGGAGCGGCCCCTGGAGCGGGAAGCGGCGGCGGGGTGGGGTGAGGCGGCGGTGGTGGTGGCGTCGGAGTCCGGGCAGGTGCCCGCGGTCCTGAACTCGCTGGCCGCGACGTCGCTGCGCTGGTTGGGAGAGGTGCCCGACGACCTTCCGGGTCCCTGGTTCGGCGGGATTCGCTTCGGTGCGACGGGCCTTCCCGACGAGGCCTGGGCGGCGCACGGCGTGGCGCGCTGGACGCTGCCGGAAGTCCTGGTGTGGCGCACCGCGAACGGCCTGGCCGTGGCGGCCTTCGCGCCCGAGGGACGGGGCGGTGAGGACGCGGTGCGCTCGCGACTGGAGCGGGTGCGCGCGCGCTTCTCGGACGCCTATCGACATGCGCGGGGAGGCGAGGTCTCGCTGTCCTTGACGTCGTCGCGTCCGGAGTTCGAGGCGCGGGTGGAGCGGGCGCTGGAAGCCATTGCTTCGGGACAGCTCCAGAAGGTGGTACTGGCGCGCGCCGTGGACGTGGAGGGGCCGGCGCCCTTCGACGTGGTGGACGTGCTGGCGCGGCTGCGGGAGCAGAACCCTCGCTGCGCCACCTTCTTGTTTCGAGCGCCGGACGGGACGTGCTTCCTGGGCGCGACGCCGGAGACGCTGTGTCGGGTGGAGGGGCGGGTGCTGGAGACGGAGGCGCTCGCGGGGACGGCCGCGCCGCATCTGGCCGAGGGGTTGCGCGGCCAGGACAAGGACGTGCGCGAGCACGAGGCCGTGGTGCGCTACATCCTCGCGACGGTGCGGGGCCTGGCCACCGACGACGTGCGGGCTGATGCGGAGCCGCAGTTGCTGGCGTTGAAGAACGTGGTGCACCTGCGGACGGGCATCCGCGCGGAGCTGCGCGAGGGTGTGTCGGCGGCGCAGGTGGTGGGGGCGCTGCATCCCACGCCCGCGGTGGGTGGGACGCCTCGCGAGCGAGCGCTGTCGTTCCTGGTGGAGCATGAGGG
>NZ_JABXEM010000165.1:0-25653 GCF_013372595.1 Myxococcus sp. AM011 | reverse complement strand
GACTTGGGGACGGCCGTTCCTAAGGTGAACCCAGGGGGAGAACGGACGCGGGGACATCCAGGGGACTCGGTGATGCCTGAGAGCGGCCAGGACGAGGAGCGACGCGACGGTTCCATGCTGGAGCGTGAGCCGGATGCCGTCGAGGACGACGATTTCGACGACGCCTTTCTCCGCGAGGTGGCTCAGGCTTCGGTGCCTCCTCGCCTGCCCGTGCCCGGGATGCGCGTGGGCGACCGAGACGGGAAGCGCTACGAGGTGCTGGAGGAACTCGGCGGAGGGGCCATGGGGCAGGTCTTCCGGGCCCTCGACACGGAGCTTCAACGGCCCGTCGCGCTGAAGTTCCTCGTCCCGCATGAGTCGATTGCCGAGGCGCCGATGATCTCCCTGCTGCGGCAGGAGGGCCGGGCCATCGCGCAGCTGGACCAGGAGCACATCGTCCGCATCTTCAACGTGGACCTCTGGAGCAGCGAGCAGAAGGAGCCGCCGGTTCCCTTCCTCGTCATGGAGTGTCTGGAGGGCGAGTCCCTGTCATCCCTGTTGCGACGCGGGCGTCCGGGACACCGACGGGCCATCGAGATTCTCGACGCGGTGGCCTCGGGGCTGGCGCACGCGCACGAGCGGCACATCGTCCACCGCGACCTCAAGCCCAGCAACGTGTTCATCACGCGCTCGGGCGTCGTGAAGATTCTCGACTTCGGATTGTCCTGGCTCGTGGCCGCGAGCACCGCGCCCGATGTGTTGCTCTCCACCGCGGGCACGCCGCCGTACATGGCCCCCGAACAGTGGCGGGGTGAGGCGCAGGATGCCCGGACCGACCTCTGGGCGGCCGGCGTGCTGCTGTACGAGATGCTCACGGGAGAGCCTCCCGTCCTGGGCACGCCCGATGCGATTCGCGAGCGCGTGACGTCTCCAGGGCCCATGCCTTCGGTCCGTGCGCGCGCGCCCGAGGTGCCCGAGCCGGTGGATGGACTCCTGGCCGAGTTGTTGGCGAAGACACCGGAGACGCGGCTGCGCTCCGCGATGGAGCTGCGCGAGCGGCTGCGAGAGGTGGAAGAAGGGCTGGCTCCGCGCCATGAGTCGAGGCGTGTCAGACCTCCTCAGCGACGGCAGGTGACGCTGGTCGCCTGTCGGCTCGCGGACCTGGCCGGACTCGCCGGACGACTGGATGCCGAGGACCTGGGCGAGTTGGAGGCCGTGTTCCATCGGAGCTGCTCGGAGGTGTTGAGGCAGCACGGTGGAACGGTCGTCCTGTCCGTGGGTGAAGAGGTGCTCGGTTGCTTCGGTCACCCCGTGGCGAGAGAGGACGACTCAGAGCGGGCCCTGCGCGCGGCGCTGCGACTGGCCGCCACCGTGGCACCGACGCTCCAGGAGTCGCTCGCGTCGCTTCGGGAGCGGAAGCTGACGGTGACGGTGGGCGTGCACACGGACACGGTGGTGTTGGACGACGCCTCCATCCAGGGCGAGGCGCCCCGCGTGGCCGCCTGGCTGGCGCGACAGGCCACGCCGGGCACGGTGTGGATCAGTGACTCGACGGATGTGTTGACGCGCGGGGCCTTCGTGACACAGGCACTGCCACCGCTGCGCTTCACGGGACTGTCGGGCGTGCGAGACGTGACTCCCTACCGGCTGGTGCAGCCACGTCGAGTCACCAGTCGCTTCGACCGGGGGCTCGTGTCGCGCAACCTCACGCCCCTCGTGGGGCGGCGCGCGGAGCTCCGGTTCCTCTTGGAACAATGGGAGGAGGCGCGCGCGGGGCGGGGGACGTGTGTGCTCGTCACGGGCGAGGCGGGCATCGGCAAGTCCCGGCTGGTGCGCGAGGTGCGCGAGCGCGTGCCTCCCTTCATGGCCCACGTGCTCCGAGGACAGTGCTGGCCTCAGTCGACCACCAGCTCGTTCGCGCCCGCCATCGACCTGCTTCGCCGCATGTTCCAACTCGACGTCGAGGGCACGCCCCAGGAGCACCGGGCGCGCTTGGAAGCGGGCCTGGGCACGCTCGGGCTGGGGGAGGGGCGCACGCGGTTGCTGTCGGGGCTGGTGGGGCTCTCCGGCGACGAGGGCGCGCCACACCTGCGCTACGCCCCAGAGCGACTCATGCAGGAGACCCTGGATGCACTGGCGCATGTGCTGACGCGCCTGTCCGAGCAGCTCCCGGTGTTGCTGGAGGTCGAGGACCTGCACTGGGCGGACCCGTCCTCGCTGCAACTGCTGGGCTTCCTCCTGGACCGCTTGCCGAAGCTGCGCGTCTGCCTGTTGCTCACGTCGCGCGTCGCATTGCCTCCACCTTGGAGCGACGATGCGCGCGTGCAGCGGTTGGGCCTGGAGCGGCTGTCACCTCCCGTCGCGGGAGAGCTGGTGCGCAAGGCCGCGGGAGACAGGCCGCTCTCGTCGGAGCTGGTCTCCCGGCTGGTGCGCCGCACGGATGGCATCCCGCTCTTCGCCGAGGAGTTGACGCGGCGGGTGGTGGAGGAGCCTCGGGGAGGCGAGTCCTCGTCGGTCGAGGTACCCGTGTCGCTGCGCGAGCTGCTCCTCACTCGGCTGGACAGACTGCCTGGCTCGCAGAAGGAGCTGGCGCAGCTCTGCGCGGTGGTGGGACGCAGCTTCTCCCATGCGCTGCTCGCCGCGCTGTCGGGACGGACGGAGACCTCGCTTCGCGCGGACCTCTCCGGCCTGGTGGACGAGGGCCTGTTGCAGCCGGCCGAGACGGTGGAGCCGAGCTACGGATTCCGGCATGCGCTCATTCAAGATGCCGCGGCGGACTCCCTGCCTCGGAAGGCGCGGCGGCACTACCACCGTCGCGTCGCGCGTGTAGTGGCGGAGCAGTTTCCGGAGATGGCCGAGGCTCAGCCAGAGTTGCTGGCGTGGCACTACACCGAGTCGGGGCAGGCGGAGGCAGCCATCCGATGGTGGGCGCGGGCGGGGGAGATGGCGAGCCGACGCATGGCCAACGTGGAGGCCATCAGCCATCTGCGACAGGCCCTGACGTTGCTGCGCGCGCAACCGCCCTCCCGCGCGCTCGATGGCGAGGAGCTGAAGCTGTTGCTCGGCCTGGCGCTCCCGCTGGTCCAGGTGCAGGGGTACTCCGCACCGGAGGTCGAGTCCGTCCATGCACGCGTGCGCTTCCTGATGCGAGAGCTGGAGGACGACCTGCCTCGGCTGGAGCCGCCGCACTGGGTGGCCTTCGCGCATGCCTTCGCGCGGGCGCACTGGGACGAGGCCCACGAGGTGGCCGAGCGCCTGGTGCGATTGGGGCGCCGGAATGGTCAGCGGGAGCTGCTGGCCCTGGGCTACCGGATGAGGGCCACGGACTTCTTCACGTGGGGCCGGCTGGCCTCCGCGCTGGAGAACGTGGAGCTGGCCCTGACGTACTCGGACTTCGAACTGGAGCAACACCAGGTCCTCGCCGTCAAGCACTGGGTCAATCCGCGTGTGGCGGCGCTGGCGTACGCGGCGGTGGTGCACGCGGTGATGGATGCGCCCGAGGCCTCGCGTGACCACGCACGGCGGGCGCTGCGTCTGGCGATGGACATCGGCCATCCGAACACCTCCGCCTTCGCGCTGCTGTACGGCGCCCTGTCCGCCCAGCTTCGTCGCGAGCCTCGCGAGGCCCTGGAGCTGTGTGACAGGAACATCGCGCTTTCTCGCGAGCACCACTTCCGGCTGTGGCTGGGCTGGTCCACGCTCATCCGTGCCTGGGCGCAGGCGTTGTCGGGCAGCGCGCGGGAGGGGCTCGCGTTGATGCAGGCGGCGCTCGGACATTGGCGACGCTCCGGCTTCAAGGCAGGGCTGCCGCACAACCTGGGCATGCTGGCTGAAATCCACCTGCTGCTCGGTCAGAAGAACGAGGCGCTCGCCGCGTTGCGCGAGGCACTGGGAGAGGCCGGGACGACGGGCGAGCGCTCCTACGAGGTGATGCTGCGAGGCCTGGAGGCGGAGGCCCTGTTCATGTTGGGGCGCGAGGACGAGGCCCTCTCCGCGCGAGCCCTCGCCCTGCGCGTCGCGGAGACCCAGGGCGCGCTGGGTTACGGTCGGCTGGTGCGGGAGCGGAAGCTGGGCCATCCGCTGGTCGAGCTTCCTCTCGTGCAGGACCTTCAAGCAGAGGAGCCCGTGCCTGGACCGTGATGCGAGGGACATCACAGCGCGGAGTGCGTGACTCCTCCCGGCAGGTCCACTTCGGGAGCGTGATGTGATGGTGTCGATGAACGTCGAGCCTGGGGGAGTCTCGGAGGCGGAGGTCGCGGTGCCTCGCGAGCAGGCGGAGCAGGTGCTGCACGAGCTCTGCACTCGTGGCGAGTATGGGGCGGCGGTGGAGCTGGCCATGCGCACCTATGGGCCGGAGCTGCGGCGACTGATGGCGTCCGTGCTCCACAATCCGGAGCTGGCGAAGGATGCGTTCGGCCTGTTCAGCGAGAACCTGGTCAAGGGGTTGCCGGGCTTCCGGTGGGAGAGCTCGTTCCGGACGTGGGCGTACCGGCTCGCGCGCAATGCCTGCTACCACCAGCTCCACTCTCCGTCCCTGCGCGAGCAACCGGTGAGCGAGCCCGCGGCGAATGAGCCGCAGCGGCACCGCACGGACACGCATCCCTGGCAACGCACCGCCGTGAAGGAGCGCTTCCGTGCGCTGCGCGAGCAACTGGAGCCACAGGAGCGGATGCTGTTGATGCTGCGCGTGGACCAACGCCAGCCGTGGACGGAGATTGCCCGCGTCATGGTGGAGTCCGACGAGCCGCTGACACGCGATGCGCTGAACCGACGGGCCGCGGCGCTGCGCCAGCAGTTCCAGCGCGTGAAGGCGCGCCTGCGGACGCTCGCCATCGAACAGGGCGTCATCTCCGCCGAAAGCGTGGAGTCGGCGGAGTGACGTGGAGGCTCATGTCGTCCTGGGGGCTGGTGCCTTCGAGCGCGTGGAGTCGGCGGAGTGACGCGCGGGCTCAGGTCGTCCCGGGGGCTGGTGCCTTGTAGACGCGGAAGCGCGTCACGGCTCGATAGCCCATGCGAGTGTAGAGGGGCTCGCCGGCCTCGGTGGCGTGGAGCACGGTGCGCTGGATGCCCCAACCGTCCCGGGCCTCCTGGAGCGCGCGCCGCATGACGAGCTCCGCCGCGCCGACCCGTCGGTGCTCGGGCGAAGTCGCGACGAGCGAGACGTACGCGACGCCCTCCACGCGGGTGACGACGGTGCTGCTGGCGGGCGCATCACCCAGGCAGGCGACGAAGCCCCGGGAGTCGGCGTGGTAGAGGCTCTCCACGTCGAACGCCTCGCGGCCCGTCTCGCGGGACACGTCGTAGGATTGGGCGTTGATGTCGGCCACGGCCTGCCGGCCCCAGGTGTCCTGGACGGGGCGGACCTCCAAAGAGGGCAGGGGGCGCACGGGCTCCGTGAGCTGGTCGCACACCATGCCGGAGAGGACGGCGAGCGGCTTGAGCTTGTACCAGGCGAGGATGGACTCGGCGCGCTCACGCACCTGGGGCGCGAGCCAGTCGTCCGAGACGACCAGCGTCCACGCGTGCCTGCCCGTGGCGAAGTAGCGCGCCGCGGAGGCGACGGAGGCCGCCAGGGACTGCTCGGTTTCAGCGGGGGCGCGCAGGAAGGCCGCGTTCATCAGGGCCCACGAGACGTGGCTCGCGGCGATGTAGATTTCGGGGCGCTCGACGACTTCTCCCGAGCGTGCCCCCAGCGCCATCCTCCGCCACGCGCCTCGAAATTGCGCATGGGACTCGTCGATCTCTGCCTGCGTCGCGGAGTGCATGGAGGGTCTCCAGGGAAGGGGTGGACCGCCGAGTGTACCCCACGTGCCCCGCATGGAAACGCGGGGCCCCTGAATCCATCCATTTCTGTTCAGCGCGCCGCCACACCGCGCATCAACGGCCGGGCCTTCTCCAGCAGCACGAGGAACTCCTCACGCTCCGCGTTGCCCACCGGTGTCGACCCGCGTGCGATGTCGCGCACCATCTCCAGGCTCCAGTTCTCCGCGTGGGGGCTTCCGCGAAGCAGCTCCGCCGCGCCCATCACCGCCGTCGCGAAGCGCAGGTCGACGCTGGCCGACTTGAACGTGCCCGCGAGTGCGCTCGCCAGGAAGGGATAGGCCCGCTCGGAGGCATTCACGCCGCGCGGCTTCTTCGCGCGCACGCGCACCGTGGCCAGTCCCGCGCCCGCTCCGGGCTTCAGCTCCACTTCGTACAGCGCGGTGACGGTGTGGCCGGAGCCCAGCTCGCCCGCGTCCACCTTGTCGTCGCGGAAGTCGCGGTCCGCGATGTTCCGGTTCTCGTAGCCAACGAGGCGATAGCGCACGACCTGCTCGGGGTCGAAGTCCACCTGGAGCTTCACGTCCTGCGCGATGACCTCCAGCGTGCCGCCGAGCTGCTCCTGAAAGATGCGGCGCGCGGCCATCAGGGAGTCCACGTAGAAGTAGTTTCCGTTCCCCTTGTTCGCGAGCTGCTCCATCGTCGTGTCCTTGTAGTTCCCCATGCCGAAGCCCACGGTCGTCAAGGTGATGCCTTCCTTCACGTGGCCCTGGATGGTCTTCAAGATGTCCTCGTGCGACGTCCTGCCCACGTTGGCGTCGCCGTCCGAGAGGACGATGACGCGCGAGTAGGACGCCCCATCCAGCGTCTTCATCGCCTCCTGGTAGGCCAGCTCGATGCCGGAGCCCATCGCGGTGGAGCCTCCCGCGGAGAGGTCCTCAATCGCGGCATGGATGAGGGCCTTGCGCTCCAGGCCCGTGGGACCGAGCACCCGCCGCACGTTGCCCGCGTAGGTGACGAGCGCCACCGTGTCGCCATCACGCAGGTTGTCCACCAGCATGCGCAGTGCACGCTGGGCCAGCGGCAGCCGGTCCGGTGAACCCATGGACCCGGAGACGTCCACGAGGAAGGTGAGGTGCGCGGGCTTGCGCTCGGAGATGCTCAGGCGCTTGCCCTGGACACCCACGCGCACGAGGTGCCGATTCGGAGTGAAGGGCGACGGGGCCGCGTCCATGTGCACGGCGAAGGGGCCGTCGCTCGGCATCGGGTCCGGGTACGTGTAGCGGAAGTAGTTGAGCAACTCCTCCACGCGCACGGCGTCATGCGGTGGCAGCGCCCCCTCCATCAGGTGTCGCCGCGTCATCGTGTACGAGGCGGTGTCCACGTCCACCGCGAAGGTGGAGAGCCGGTCCTCCGCCGTCGTCACGAAGGGATTCACGTCGGACTTGCGCGAGCGCTCCGAGTCCGGGGAGGACGGCTTGTCCTCCAGCGACGTGTCCTTCTTCCCCTGCATGTGGGCGAGGCTCGGATGCACTCTGACGGAACCCGTGTAGCCCGAAGGGGCCTTGGCCGAGCCGACTCCGGAGCCGTAGCTCATGCCGCCCGCACCGCGGCCCCTCGTGCCGATGGAGCCAATGCCAGGGCCAGGGCCCAGCTTGCCTCCAAGGCCACCGCCGCCGCCCGCGCCGGTGCCGAATATCCCAAGGCCGACCTGGGCCTTGTTCTCCTTCGCGGACGGGGCCGGGGTCGTCGGCGCGGCGGCCGCTGGCGCTGGCGCCGTCTTCGCGGGCTCGGACTTCATGACGGGCGGTGCGCTGGCTTCGAGCGCGTGGGCCCCCTTCGTGTCTCCTTGTGCCTTCGCCATCACGGGAGCGCTGTTGCCGTCCTCGCTCGGGCGGCACGCGAACATCGTGCTGCCCACCGCGAGTGCACACACGACACCCGTGACGGCCCTGGGGTTCCGCCTCATGCCCTGCCTCCGTGTCTTGGAATCGCCGCCCACCTCCGACAGCAGGCGGGCGCGAAAGGTTCCGCGCGTTCCCGCCAGACGCAGCCGCGTCACGTTGGGACGCCAGGGCCGTGGTCGTCGGGGACCCTTGCCCGCACGAGGTGTGTCTCGTGCCGGTACGCTCCTTGCTCAAGGCGATGGCCCAAGGGTGACGACACCATGTTGATCTTCTTGCGAACCAACGCCCAGGCCGACGCGGTCATCACGACGGCCAATCCGACCATCCTCCTCGCGGACTACACGGCGACCTATCCCAGGGTGGGGAACGGAGCCCGAGTTGTCGTCCCCTGGTACTCCATCGACGCGGACCCCGTGGTGTTTGGAACGCGCCTGCTCACCGTGGCGGCGGCGGACCCCGTGTGCCGCGCGCTCATCGCACGCGCCACCACGGTCTGGGGCCTGGACTTCTCCATCAACGCGGGAGCGTTCGTCACGGAGGAGGTCCAGAACAAGTATCTGAAGCTGCTCAAGGTCTGGCTGAGCCCGCTGTCGGGAAACCTGGGCAGTCGCAACGCGCATCGCTCCGACGTGGATGAGCAGTACACGCGGCTCTGGAGCTTGCACGGCCTCAATCAGGGCACGCTGCGCAACCTGGTGTTGCTGCCCTTCTTCAGCGAGCTGAACGTCGCGGGCCGGAGAGATCGCATCCAGATCTACCGCAATGTGACGGAAGCGGCCCGAGCGCTCGTGGGTGAGGTGACGACCTGGCCCTCGCGCACCATCGAGAAGATCTCGGTGTTGTCACTGCTGCGCAGCCCGGGGTTGGGAGCGCACCAGCGGCAGATGCTCTCCATCGTGGCCACCGGACTGGCCAACGGCGCCATCGCGGCCAACTACACCATGTGGGAGTACCTTCCGTACTACCTGCGGGGCGTCCCGTTGGAGCCCACCGACACGGGGACGGCGCAACCTCGCGTGCTGGGTGCCCTCCATGATTGCCTGAACGACGCACCCGACACCCGGGCGGTCGCGGATCCGGGGTTGATTGCCGCGTTCCAGGGCCTGGCGGCCGGCGCGGAGTACCGCCGTTGGCGGATGCTGCCGCCGGTGGCGCGGTATCAGGTGTTGATCAGCGACCTGGCGCGCATCCTTCCAGGAGGCAAGCAGCACAGCCCCCACATCCGCGTGGAGTTCGACCCGCTCACGCTGGGTGGACTGCCCGGCAACATCGCTGGCTACGACGGGTGGCCGGTGGCGATGCGCGTCCATGCGGGCGCGACGCCCCACGACCCAGGACAGGCCTTCCCCTTCTCCACGGGGTGGACGCGCAACGAGTACTGCTCGAACGTCGTCTCGTCGAGGTTGATGCTCGCGCCGCTCTACGCGGGCACGTCCGGCCACAACCAGGGACGCATCAGGGCGTGGCTCTCGTTCGTGCCGACCTTGCCCGCGCTCGCCAACATCCCGTTGGGGCTGGTCATCTCCGCTGGCTACTCCGTGCTCTGGCGGCTCTACTACGACAAGCGCGTGAGCGGCTTCCACACGCTGTTCGAGACGTTCCAGGGCTCGCATGCCGACGACACAGTGCGTGACTTGAGTGCCATCCCCCAGGTCGCCGGGGACGACGTGTGGAACGCCGCGCTGAACCGCTCACGCAACGGCAGGACGCAGGTGCGTTCGTTCTGGCGAGACTGCCTGGAGCTCTACAGGCGGCAAGGTCGCAATCTCGGCCGCGAGCTCAAGGTGCAGGCGGCCCAGGCGCGTCAGTTGGTCCTCCGGGCCTGCCCGGGCGCGGTCATTCCCCGGTGGAGCACGACGGGCGACGTGGACCGCACGGGAACCGAGGTGGACGTCTGGGCTGGCGACAGGAACGAGGAGGTCCTTCGCGAGTACGAGGTGTGGCGGCGTCTGACGGAGGGCGAGGCCGTGCCCCGGCTCGTGGGCGGCTCGTCGATGAACGCCGTCGTGCTGCACCAGTCGCAGGCGCCCAGCCTCCAGCCCGGACAGCGCTTGACCCTCCAGGCGGATATCGCCGCCGCCATTGGCGCGCAGAGCTACCTGGGCGACTCCCAGATGAAGAAGCTCTTCCACAAATGGCTGGTCACGAACGCCTCCGACAAGACGACCGACGAGGAGGAGAAGAGGAAGCGCGACGACGAGGTCCAGAGGATCCGCTCGTTGTTCGATAGCCTCGCCCAGGGGAATGCCGGGCCCACCTTGGCGATTGCCGACCCGTCCCAGTCTCTTCCTCCCATCACGGACGAAGGTCACGTCTGATTGGCCATGCGCGTACCGCCCCTTGCTCCCGATGCGACGTCCGCCGTGCTCGTGCTCGACGACGGGGGCGAGGAGGCGCGCCTGTTGCGCACGACGACTCGGCCTCCGGACATGGAGGGGGTGGACACATCAGGGCTCGCGGAGCTGAGGTGCTCGGGAAGCGCGCAGCTCTCCGTGGCGGGCTTTCATGATTTGGTTCGGCGACTCGAGGGCGTGAATGCCGAGTCGCTGTACGTGTTCGATTTGCGCCAGGAGTCGCATGGCTTCCTGAATGGCGCCGCGGTGAGCTGGTACGCCGAGTCCAACTGGGGCGCGGCGGGGCTGTCCGACGAGGAGGCCCTGGCGTTGGAGGCCGGACGGCTGCGGCTGCTCGCGCGCTCGCGGACGGCGCGGGTGGGGGATGCCGCCACGGTGAAGCGCCGGGAGCCCCTGGTCTCCACCGAGTGGGAGTGTCGCGAGGTCCACGACGAGGCGCGCGCCTTCGAGCTTCCACCGGAGCGCTACGTGCGGCTGCCCGTCACCGACCACACGCGGCCTCGCGACGAGACGGTGGAGCGCTTCATCCAGAAGGTGCGTTCGCTCGACGAGGGAGCGCACGTGCACCTGCACTGCCGGGGAGGCAAGGGGCGCACCGCCACGTTCATGTGCCTGCTGGACATGCTCCACAATGCGGGGCGGCTCTCGCTGGAGGCGCTGCTCGCGCGCCAGGCGCGACTCGGTGGTTATGACCTTCGCAAGGAGGCGGACCCCACCAGCCGGAAGGCCCCGTACATCGCCGAGCGCCGGGCCTTCATCGAGCGGTTCCACGCGTATGCGCGGGAGAACCCTGGCGGCGCTCCGCTCGGATGGTTGGCGTGGCTTGCTCGGCGGCCCTTGAACCCCGAACACAAAGGCTGAGCGGTGATCTAGGGTCCGCCGCATGACGCAGGCCGTTTCGGACGCATGGACATTGCCCTGGCGGGGGCTGGGGCTGAGCAGCAACCTGAGCGCGGCGGACGTACCGCAGCCCTATCGGCTGCTGGATGCGTCACCGGGCCTCTTCGACTTCGTCGAGTACAGCGCGCCCTTGTCCCTGGACGAGGCGCGCGCCCAGGCGTCGTTGTTCCCCGAGATGTGGAGCCGTCGCGCGGACGTGCCCGTGCTCTTCCATCCCGTGCACCTGAATCTCTGGGGGCCGGAGCTGGAGCCCGCCTCCGTGCTCCAGGATTTGGACGCGCACGCTCGCGCCGTGGGCAGCCCGTGGGTGGGCAATGACGTGGGCTGGTGGCACGTGCGGGGACAGCCGTTCCCGGGCTACCTCTACATCACGCCGCCCTTCAACGAGGCGGGGCTCGCGGACTGCGTGGCGCATGCGCTCCATGTCCAGTCGCACCTCTCCATGCCCCTGGTGCTGGAGAACCCCGCGGTGCTGGCGCGACGAGGGGAGTGGCACGTGCTCGACTTCCTCGCGAAGCTGCATGCGCGCACGGGCCTGCCGCTGCTGTTGGACCTGGGCCACCTCTTCAGTCACCAGCTCGCCTCCGGGTTGCCGCTGGAGTCGGGGCTGGATGGCTTCCCGCTGGAGCAGGTCGTCGAAATCCACATCGCGGGAGGCGTGGTGACGCGGCGGGGCGCGCGCGGCTTCTACGTCGATGACCACACGCAGCCGGTGCGCGAGGAGCTGTTCAAACTATTGGAGTCCTTGCTACCGCGTTGTCCCTCGCTGCGCGCCGTCACCTTCGAGGGGGATGGTCATCCTCCCGAGGTGGCCCAGGTGTCGCTGCGCCGGCTGCGGGCGATGATTCCCTCGGGGGAGCGCGCTCCGCTGCGCCTTCGCGCCCCCGAGCCGCGCGCGACTCCGCCGCTGACGGAGGAGAGCCGGCCGTGGGAGCTGTTCGAGGCGGGCCACGGCGGGGTCCCCACGGGTGTGACGGAGGACCCGGAGGGGACGCTCGCGGACCAGGACTTCCGCCTGGCCGTGGTGGCGGAGACGCTGGACAAGGACTGGCCGCTGTCCAGGCTGCTGCTGGCGGGCACGCGCGAGGACCTGGTGGCCTTCACCAGCTCGCGCGAGTACCGGAGCCTCTTCGGCGGGGGAGGGCGCTCGCTGGCCCAGACCTTCTCCGCCTGGGCGATGCGACGGCTGCGCGAGCGGCCCGACGACGGGGCCTCCGCCGCGCTGAGCCTGGAGATGATGGCGCCCACCGCGTTCATGAAGTCGGTGCCTGGCCCGGGCCCGGGGCAGGTGGGGCTCGCGGACGACGTCCGGCCCGGGAGCTTTCCGGCGGACCTGTCCGAGCTGCTCTTCGCCTCCCGGGCCGTCCGCCGGCACCTCACAGCCCGTGCGTGGGCATGTGGGGAGTTGGAGCTGTCCGGACTGGAGGCGCTGGCGCAGGTGGCTCGGCGCCCGGGGGCGGCGGCCTGGACCTACGCGGTGCGGCGCAAGTCCCCGGGACATGAGCTGTTGAGCGTGTCGCGAGGCCTGGCGGAGCTGCTCCGGGAGCTGGCGTCCCGGCCTCGGGAGGCGGCATCGGTGGCGCCGGCCCTGCTGGCGGAGGGGCTCCATCACCGGCTGATCCGCCTGGGTGACACCTCAGGAGTGGACCGACCCCTTGCGCCTGCCCGTCCGGTAGGGTAGTTCGCGCCGCAATGACGTCGTCACCCCTCGTTATCGGCATCGCGGGTGGCACCGCGTCCGGCAAGACCACCGTCGCGCGAAAGGTCCGTGAGGCGCTTGCCGACTGTCGCGTGGCCTTCATCGATCAGGACTCGTACTACAGGGACTTGAAGGACCTCCCCATCGCGGACCGCCGCGAGGTGAACTTCGACCACCCGGACGCGTTCGACACGGACCTGCTGGTCAAGCACCTCCGGGAGCTGAAGGCCGGACGTCCCATCCAGAAGCCCGTCTACGACTTCGTCACCTCGTCGCGTCAGCCCCGCACCATGGGCGTGGACCCGGGGGACATCATCCTCATCGAGGGCATCCTCGTCCTGCACATGAAGGAAGTGCGCGACGAGATGGACGTGAAGATCTACGTCGACGCGGACGATGACCTGCGAATCCTCCGGCGCCTCACCCGCGACATCAAGGACCGGGGCCGCGACTTCGACCACGTCGTCAGCCAGTACCTGCGCCACGTGCGCCCCATGCACATGGGCTTCGTGGAGCCGTCCAAGCACTTCGCGGACATCATCATCCCGCACGGCGGCAGCAACGAGATTGCCATCAGCATGCTGGTGGGCGCCCTGCGCGGGAAGCTCTCCACGTCGCAGCCCCGCGAGTAGCCGTCTTCAGCCCACGCGCCGCAGGAAGTCTCCCAGCGGCGAGTGCAGTCGCTCCGGCTCCGTCAAGAGCGCCCCATGGTCTCCGGGGCCGGGCAACTCCACCATCCGCGCGCTCACGCCCGCGGCGCTCAGCAAGTGGTACGTGTCACGCACCCGGCTCACCGGCGCCAGCACGTCCGAGCTTCCCGCCAGCAGCAGCACCCGCGCGCGAATCTGCGAGAAGCAGTCCGCCACGTCGCAGCCCGCATAGGCCGAGCACAGCGTCGCCCACGACGAGGCATCGAAGGTGTCGGCGAAGGACTCCGCCTCCGCGTCGAGCGCGGTCCGCGCCGCTTCGGCGTCAGCGAAGTGCCGGGACAGGTACTCCCGTCCGTACAGCAGCTTCTGGAAGTCCAGCCGCAGCCGCCGCATCGTCTTGCGAGGCCAGGCGTCCGGCTCGTACAAGCCCTCGCGGAAGTCCGGGTCCGCGCGGAGCAGTTGCCACGCCAGTCCCAGCTTCTCGCGCACGCCCTCCGGGAGCGCCCGCGCCGCGCCGATGGCCACCACCGAGTCCGACAGCTCGGGGAAGAGCGCGGCCAGTCGCAGCGCCACCTGTCCCCCGAGCCCCACGCCCACCAGGCCCCGGACGCGGTTCAACCCTCGCGCCCGCAGCAACGCGGACACCCCGCGCGCCATGTCGAGCACCGTGAGGGGCGGCAGGTTCAGCCCCAGTCGCTCGCCCGTCTCCACGTCCACCGTCGCCGGTGAGGTGCTCCCGAAGGGACTGCCCAAGAGGTTCGGGACGATGATGGGCATGATGTCCGGGTCCAACGGCCGCCCCGGGCCCACCAGCTCACGCGCCCAACCCGCATGCTGATACGCGGAGTCTTCCACGGGCCCCAGCGCCTGGTGCGAGTGAGATAGGTCGTGCAGCAGCACCACCGCTTTGCCGTCGCACGGTTCCCCGTAGGCCTCCCAAGCCACCTGGGGGTTGCGCAACAGCTCTCCCTCCTCCAGAGGAAGCAGCGAGTTGAACAGGTGGGTGCCGGTGGCCTGGATCACGTTGGGGAATTTTCATATCACTGCCTGCTCCACCGCACAGGAGACTGCCGCTTGAAGCGCTATTTCGGAGTCATTGTCCTCGTCGCTGGTGTGCTGCTGGGCGCCATCATGAGCTACCGCACCGCCACGGCCCGCACCAAGGAGGCGCAGCGCGAGGCGGACGTCCAGCGCATCCACGCCGACTATCTGGAGCGAGTCTCCTGGATGCGAGTCAATCCGGACGACAACGCGTATCGCGAGGAGCTGAAGCCCTTCTTCAAGAACTACTTCGAGCAGGTGGATGACCACCTGAAGGCGTTCAACGGAAACAAGAACTTCGACAACTACCTCCAGGAGGTTGAGAAGCGCGCCGAGAGCGGCAAGGACGAGCGCGCCGGAGACCGCAAGGCGTTCTACGACTACACGCGCAAGGTCTTCGACAGCCTGCGCGAAGGGCGGTACCGCCCGGTGTGGACGGCCACGGACAAGGGCATGCGCCTGGATGTGGTGTCCTCGGACGTCATCATGGTGATGGGCAAGCCGCAGGTGCGGTTGCAGCTCGCGCTGTGGGGCGCCCAGCGGTTGCTGAAGGACGAGGGCAAGGTGCGCAAGATGATCACCAGCGCGACCTTCGACACGGTGTGGAAGCTGACCGACGCGAAGGGGAAGCTGTTGGGCGAGATGCGCGGCGCGGACCCGTCGATGAAGATCGACCACCCGGAGCGCTTCATCGCGGAGTTCCCGCCGCAGATGGTGCTGGGCCACTACGACCTGGACCTGATGCCCCTCGAGGTGGCGAAGCTGGACATGACCATCAACATCACCTCGCGCGCGGCCTCGGGCGGTGACGCCACGGCCACGTACGTGTGGAAGCTGGACGTGCCCTCGGAGTGGAAGCTGGGGGCGGGCGAGACGTGGGAAGGCGCCACGCAGGAAGAGCGCCCCGAGGACGAAAT
Organism: Myxococcus sp. AM011; assembly: GCF_013372595.1. Taxonomy (NCBI): domain Bacteria; kingdom Pseudomonadati; phylum Myxococcota; class Myxococcia; order Myxococcales; family Myxococcaceae; genus Myxococcus; species Myxococcus sp. AM011. The sequence continues at coordinate 10,446 of NZ_JABXEM010000165.1, read as the reverse complement.
CGACCCGAGCAAGAAGGCCGCCGCGAACTAGCGGCCTTCGGGAGGAGGGGGCGCGGAGGTCTTCGCGCCCTCACTCCACGACGGTGAAGTGGGAGCCGAGCCGGTACGCGGACAGCGTGCCGGTGTCGTCCAGGAAGTAGAGGTTGAGGCGCACGTCCGCCTGAAGCGCGACGAGCCCCAGCCCCGCGCGCACCTCCGCCAGCACCTGGCCCCCGCGAGGGTCCACCGCGCGCACCTTCTCGCCCGCGAGCAGCGTGACGCCTCGCGCGGTGCGTGCCGGCAGCGCGCCGATGAGCGGCTCTCCGGCGGCACCCACGCGCCAGTCCACCGTGCCGGACGAGGCCACCCGCGCCGCCGCGCCCGAGGCGCTCGTCACCACCACCGCGCGCGGCATGGGCGCCAGCGCATAGGGGCCGGGCCCCAGGTTCAGGGGCCGTTCCCACACCCGCTTCCCCTTCGCGTCCAGGCACAGCAACATGCCTTCGCGCTCCCGCTCTCCGGCGATGAACACGCGCGAGCCCACCGGCAGCGGCGCCGAGGGGTGGGTGAGGTTGGGCTCGTGCGTCCACGCCGCCTCGCCCGTGTGTGCGTCCGCCAAGAGCAGGGCCCAGTGCGAGCCGCGCCCGAGGAGCGCCAGGAAGCGCCGTCCCCACGGCACGGGGGCCCCATGGAAGGGCATGGGCGCGCGCATCCGGTAGCGCACCTGTCCGTCCTCCAAATCCAACCCGTAGACGTAGCCGGAGTCCGTCGTCACCAGGGCGCGGTGGCCCTGCGTCGTCAGCCAGCTTCGCTGCGTGCGTGGAGGCGCGAGCCGCCACACCTCGCGGCCCGTGGCCTCCGCGAAGGCGACGACGGTGCGGTCCTCGGAGAGCGTGAGGAGCAGCCCGTCCTTGCGCAGGAGCAGCGGCCCCAGGGGGATGCCGTCATGGTCATGCAGCCAGCGCGCGCCCGCGCCCCGGCCCGTGAAGCCGTACACGCGTGACAGGTCCGCCGCCACCGCGTGCCCGTCCGCGGACGCCGCCACGCCCAGCGCCGCCACCCGCTTCCACAGCCTTGAGCCGTCCTTGCGAGAGAAGGCCACTGTCGCCTGGGGTGAGCAGCACACCGGGCCGTGACGCCCCAGCAGCAGCCGGGACTCCTCCGCGTCCTCCAGCCCGCGCTGCTCCCACAGTCGGTCGAACCGCAGGCGCCGCAGCCGACCGGGCACCTTCAGGGGCTTCGATACCCCCAGGGGCGTCCGCGTGCGCTTCTCGCGCGCCGCTCCGGTCTGCTCCGGGGGCGTCACCGCGCCTCTCAGGTGGGACAGACCCTCGCGGCACCGGTCAGCCAGCTCCACGAGGTAGGGGTTGCTCACCTGCGCGCGGTCCTCCTCCGCGAAGGTGGCGGCGAGCGCCTCGCCCAGGTGGAAGAGGGCCGTGGCCAGGGACGTCCCCGTCAGGGAGAAGGGCGTTCCGGTGCGTCCGGTCCGGGCCTTGCCCGTCTTGAGGTCCAGCAGCAGGGGAGTCCGGGCGCCCGCGGGCTCCAGCTCGAAACGCGCCTCGCCCAGTTCGACGGCCCGCGTCAGCTCCACGGCCTGCCGCGACAGCTCCAGCACGGTGAGGAAGGGCGGGGCCTGCACCTTCCAGGCATCGGGCCGGCCGGGCAGCGCCAGCCACACCTCGCCCGCGCCCAGCAGGGGGGCCAGGGTTCCGGACGCGCCGCGCTTTCCTCCTTCACGGGTGGCTCGGGCGCCGGAGTCCTTCAATTCGAAGCCGAAGCCGGGGGTATCCGGCGGCTCCACCCGCTTCACGGACGGGCGGGCGGGCTCTTCGTCCGGGGGCCTCGCCGGGCGACCGAGCTGCTTCAGGGGCTCCGCCAGGGCCTGGGCCAGGGGGCCCGAGACTGATTTGGGCGCCACCCGGGTGACGTCCGACAGGAAGCGGGTGCCGGTGCCCCGGACGGCCTCGGTCAGCTCCGCGGCGTCTACCCGCACGGGGGGCCGCATCAACCGGGCGGGTCGGGCGAGGCTCGCCACCAGCAGCTCCACCTCCGGGCCGACCCTGCGGAGCACCAGCTCCAGGTGGGCCTCCGCCAGGGAGACCTGGGCCATCCCCCGCCCGCCGATGTGCAAGGAGGCCACGGCGCGCACCAAAGCGGGAACGACTTCTGCTAAGGACTCCTCCACCGCGCCGGACAGCAGGTCCACTCCATCCAGTTCCAGTGCGATGGAATCCAGCGGGGAGGCCGAGGGTTCGCGTTTCCAACGCTGTCCGATGCGTATGCGGGTCATCTTCGGTTCGTTGACAAGCCAGTTTACCGATGGCTAGCATCCGCCGCCCATACGGACCTACATTTTTGTAACCGTTCGGAATTCTTGGGGAATACTCGATGACATTTTACGAGGCCGCGCTCCGAATCCTGGAGAGCGAAGGTCGTCCCCTCCACTTCCTTGAAATCACCGAGAAGTCCATCCAACAAAGCCTGCTCTCCCACGTCGGCAAGACGCCTGAGGTGACGATGCTCTCGCGTCTCGCCGCCATGGCGCGTCGCACGAGGGACCGCAAGGTGATTGTGACCGCGAAGGACACCTTCGCGCTGGTGGATTGGTCGATTCCCGAGGATGTGGAGGCCCTGGCGCAGACTGGCGTAATCGAGCCGAATCCGGAAGAGGACCTGCCACCGCTGCGTCCCGCGGAGCGGCATCCGGAGCCGCGCACGGACAATGTGCGTGCGGCGGGCAGAGGCAGCGAGCGCAAGCGTCGGAGGGACGAGGACGAGGAGCGGGGTGGAAAGCGCAAGCGCTTCCCGCCGCTGCCCGAGGTGGTGTTCGAAATCCTCAGCGATGCCGAAGCCGGGCTGCGCACCGAGGTCATCATCGAGCGCGCTCGGAGCAAGGAGCTGTGCGCCGAGGACCTCACGGTGGAGGCGGTGCTCACGGCGCTGTTGGAGGACAACCAGCGTCGAATCGACGCGGGTCGCCGTCCGCAGTACGCGTTCGACAAGGACTCCGGAGAGGTGACGCTGGAGCGCGCGGGTTCGCCGAGCGAGGCTCCGTCGCTGGAGCTGCAGGCCGCGTTCGCGCAGGCGCTGGGCATTCCCCTGGAGGCCGGGCGGCCGGTGCTGGCCCGTACGGCGGCCGCGGCGGTGGCGGGCGAGCCGGTGGTGGATGCCGCGCTGCTGGCCACGCTGCGCACGTCGCTCAAGGATGCGCGCCGGGCCGTGGCGCGCGGGCTGCGCAAGCGCCTGGGCGAAGCGGACGTGGGCACGTTCGAGAAGTCCGTCGTCAAGATGATGCACGGGCTGGGCTTCCGTGAGCTGAAGGTGGCCAAGCGCTCCAAGGAAGGCCCCCTGCTCACGGCGCGCAAGCGCGAGGGCAGCGTGGAGCTTCGCTACGCGGTGCGCATGCTGAAGGGCGCGCCGGCCATCGACCGCAAGTCGGTGCAGGAGCTGCGCAGGGACTTGAGCCACTACTCGGCGCAGGTGGGCCTGTTGGTGAGCGCGGGCGATGTGCGCGGGGATGCGCGCACCGAGGCGCAGGCCAGCGGCTCGCTGGTGATGCTGTGGTGCGGCGACGCCCTGGGAGAGAAGTTCCTGGAGGCCGAGACGGCCGTCACCGTCACCCGGGTGGAGCTGTACGAGGTGGACGAGCGCTTCTTCGAGGCCGCGAAGCTGGACGCCGAGGAGGCCCAGAAGCGCCGCGAGGAGCGTCAGCGCGAGAAGCAGAAGGGCGAGGACGAGTCTCCGGAGGTCGCCGCCGCCGCCGAGTCGTCGGAGCGGCCGGAGCGGCCGCCCCGCGAGAAGCGTCGCCGGGAGAGGGATCGCGAGAAGCGCGAGGCCCGCTCGGGTGGCGAGGTGGAGGTGTCCTCCGAGGGTGCCGAGGCGCGAGCGGGCGGTGAGTCCGCGGCCGAGGGCCGGGAGAGCTTCCCCGCCGCGCCTGTGTCCCCGCCGCAGTCCACGGGTTCCGAGGACGAGGAGGGCGAGGACGGGGATGACGACGAGGACGATGACCTCGAGGCCGCCAGCGCCTTCGTGGGAGCGCGTCCGGAGGGCGGAGCCGCCGAGGGTGGCGATTCCGCGCAGGGTGACCGCAAGCGTCGCCGTCGTCGTCGTCGCGGTCGCCGCGGGCGTGGCAACCGGGCCACCGAGGGTACCGCCGCGGCTCCGGGAGAGGCCGGTGCCGCGCCTTCGGGCGAGGGTGTCGCCGCGGCTCCGGGCGAGGCGGGCTCCACTGCTCCAGGAGAGGCCGGTGCCGCGCCTCCGGGCGAGGGTACCGCCGCGGCTCCGGGCGAGGCGGGCTCCACTGCTCCAGGTGAGGCCGGTGCCGCGCCTTCGGGCGATGGTGTCGCCGTGACTCAGTCCGAGGCGGGCGCCGCTCCTTCGAGCGAGGGTGCCACGTCGTCGGGCGAGGCCAGTGCCGCGTCCCAGGGTGAGGCCGGCGCCGCTCCTACGGGAGATGCGGGTGGCGCTCCGGTCAGTACCTCCGAGAGCGGGGCTCCGGCCCTTCCTCCAGAGGTCGCCGAGTCCACGGAGGAGGGGCGTCCCGCGCCCGTCGCCGAGGCCGCGCCCACCGAGTCGCACCGCGACATCCCTCCGCCTCCGCCGGCCACCGAGTCGACGCAGGCGGGTGCGGCGCACGAGGTGCGAGAGGCCTCGCCTCCGTCGACCCGCGGCCCGTCCGAAGGGGGAGAGGGCTGACACGGTTCGTCGCGGAGGGTGGGATTGGCCGGCACGGGCTGTCTCCAGGTGTTAGCCTGGAGGAGCGATGAAGCCGGCCCTGATTCTCGCCCTCTGCGTCGTCCTCGTTGGCGCCTGCCGGTCGCAGGCGCCACGCTACCCGGTGGCGCCGGTGGACGTGTCCGGTGCCACGGTGCGGGACAACGCCCTGCTGGGTCTGGCGCCGGAGAGTGTCGCCACGCTTTTCACCCAGGCGTTGAAGTCCTCCCGTCGCTTCGAGCTGAAGGCGGAGGACGCTCCGCGCGAGGTGCGTCCCTGGCGGCTGACGCTGGACGTCCCCTTCACGCGCGAGGTGCTGAAGGACGGAGACCCGCGCAGCTTCGCCGAGGTGGGCGCCAACCTCGTGCTGGAGCGCTTCGGCGGTGAGTTGCCCCAGCACTACGAAGTCGTCGGCCTGGGCGAGGCGCCGGTGCTGGAGGACACTCCCGCCGGGCGACAGGCCGCCATGCGCACCGCGCTGGAGGCCGTGCTGCGGCAGGTGACGGACTCGGCGGCGCTGCAGCTCGGCGCGCTGGAGCGCACCGACGAGGTGTTGGTGCAGGAGCTGCGCGCGGACGACACGCGCATCCGCGAGTTCGCGTTGCGCACGCTGGCCGAGCGCCAGCACCCCGCGGCCGCCCCGCTGCTCATCGACCGGCTGAAGGAGTCCTCCGACGGGGACGTGCTGCGCAAGACGATTGGCGTGCTGGTGGAGATGAAGGCGCGCGTCGCGGTGCCCGCGCTGATTGACCTGGCGCGCGGGCGCGACAACGGCTTCGTGCAGGAGCTGGTCTTCGCCGTGGGGGAGATTGGCGGCCCCGAGGCGGAGGCATACTTGTATACGGTGGCTCAGGGGCATGACGCGCCCGCCGTGCAGGCCGCGGCGCAGCAGGCCCTGGAGACGCTCTACGCATCACGCAAGCACATCACCGCGGAGGCGCGTGGCCGGGACCACGCGGACTGACATCGAGATGACGCGTTCGTTCGCAGTGGGTGGCGCCGTCCTTCTGGGCGCCCTGGTGCTGGGCAGTGGCTGCGCGAAGCGCGTGGAGGCGGAGCCGGAGAAGCAGGCCGCGTCCGGCAGCGTGTCGGACTACTACCCGCTCGCGGTGGGCAACCGGTGGACGTACCGGGTCAACGGCCGCGCCGACAAGCTCGTCACCGTCGAAATCCTCAAGCAGGAGGAGGGCTACTTCCACGACAACCAGGGCGGCCAGCTCTCGGTGGACGCCTACGGCCTGAGGGACCCCAAGCGCTATCTGCTGCGCGGGCCCCTGGAGACGGGTCACGCGTGGACCAACGTGGTGTCCGTGTCCTCCACGGAGCGCTACCAGATTGTCCAGGCGGGCAGCTCGTGTGACACGCCCGCGGGCAGCTTCCCGTCCTGTGTGCAGGTGGAGGGCCGCAACCGGGTGGATGCCCAGGCCACGCTCATCAACACCATGACGTTCGCCCCGGGGGTGGGGATGGTGCTGCTGGAGACGGCGCTGGAGACCGCCAGCCAGCGCATCCCCCAGACGCGCCTGGAGCTGACGAAGTACGAGCTGGAGGGCAGCCGTCCCCCGGCCGCGATCACCCCTCCCGCCGGCTGACCGCCGGGCCGGTGAACAGGGAAGGGCAGGCATCGGGGTGGGCGAGTTGAAAGCCCGTCCTCCGGTCCGTACCCTTGCGCCTCGTGCGAGGTGCCGCCGTGCCCGTGGAAACGACTGAGCAGACGCAAGAGGAACTCATCCTGGGGTTCCTCTCCGAGAGTGGTGACGACTACACCTCCGGCGAGGCCCTGTCGGGCAAGCTGGGCCTTTCCCGCACGGCCGTCTGGAAACGCGTGGAGGCGCTGCGGACCAAGGGCTACCGCATCGAGGCCATCCCCGCCCGGGGCTACCGGCTGGTGGAGGTGCCGGACCGGCTCACCTCGCTGGAGGTGACTCCGCTCCTGGATACGCATGACCTGGGGCGCACCCTTCACCACCACGCGGTGCTGGGCTCCACCAACGAGGTGGCCTTCCGGCTGGCGCAGGACGGCGCCGAGCACGGCGAAATCGTGGTCGCCGAGCAGCAGACCTCCGGCAAGGGCCGCCGGGGACGGGTGTGGGTGTCCCCACCGGGGCTCAACCTGTACTTCTCCGCCATCCTCCGCCCGGAGCTGCCGCCCCAGCGCGCGCCGGAGCTGACGCTGGTGGCCGCCGTGGCGCTGGCGGAGACGCTGCGCGAGTTCGGCACCGACGCCGCCATCAAATGGCCCAACGACGTCCAGATTGAGGGACGCAAGGTGGCGGGCATCCTCACCGAGCTGTCGGCCGAGCCCGAGCGCGTCCACTTCGTCATCATCGGGGTGGGGGTCAACCTCAACTGCCAGGCGGAGCACTTCCCGGAGGAGCTGCGGGAGGTGGCCACCTCGGTGTCGCTGGCCCGGGGCGAGCGCGTGCACCGCGCCCAGTTCGCCGCCCAGCTCTGGACCCGGCTGGAGGAGTGGTTGGACCTGTATCTGGAGACGGGCTTCGACGCGGTGCGCACCCGCTGGAAGGAGATGTCCTCCACCCTGGGGCAGGACGTGCTGGTTCGTACGGACCGCAACGAGCTGCGGGGGCTGGCGGTGGACATCGACCCCTCGGGGGCGCTGCTCGTGCGCACGGAGTCCGGGCAGGTGGAGCGCGTGCTGGCGGGGGACGTGGAGCAGCTACGGCCCAGGCAGGCGCCGCGCACGCGGTAGGCGAAGGGCAAGTCGGTCCGCGACGAGGCACCTTCGGGGTAGAGTGCGGGTGTGATGCTCCTGGCCATCGACGTTGGTAACACCAACACCGTCCTCGGCGTGTTCGACGGCCGCAAGCTGCTCGACCACTGGCGGGTGGAGACCAGCACGCGGCGCACCTCGGACGAGTACGGCATCCTGGTGCGCCAGCTCTTCTCCCACAGCGGCATCGACGCGGCGAAGGTCGGCGCGGTGGCCGTGTCCAGCGTGGTGCCGCCGCTCCAGTTCAGCATGGAGAAGATGAGCGAGCGCTACTTCCGGCTGCGGCCCATGTTCGTCGGGCCGGGCGTGAAGACGGGCATGCCCATCCTCTACGACAACCCGCGCGAGGTGGGCGCGGACCGCATCGTCAACGCGGTGGCCGCGTACGAGAAGCACCGCTCCGCCATCATCGTCGTGGACTTCGGCACCGCCACCACGTTCGACGCGGTGTCCGCCCGGGGCGAGTACCTGGGCGGCTGCATCTGCCCTGGCATCAATATCTCCATGGAGGCCCTGTTCCAGAACGCCTCCAAGCTGCCGCGCGTGGAGTTCGCCCGGCCGCCGCACGTCATCGGCCGCAACACGGTGCACTCCATGCAGTCGGGCCTCGTGTACGGCTACGTGGGGCTGGTGGACGGCATCTGCGCGCGCATGCAGGTGGACCTGGGCCAACCCGCGAAAGTCATCGCCACCGGAGGCCTTGCCTCGTTGGTGGCCAGTGAATCCAAGGCCATCCACGAAGTGGACGAGCTCCTCACGCTCGAGGGCCTGCGCATCATCTACGGAAGGAACCACGCGACATGACCACCGCCGCCCCCCACAACATTCCGGCGCCGCCCCCAGGCTGTCCCTTCAACGCGGAGTTCCTGCCGCCCAACCTGCGCAAGCACGTGGACCCGGCCGCGCCGGTGCCGCTGCGGATGATGGCGGCCAAGTCGCTGGTGCCGCTCAGCCCGTCGGACATGCTGGGCGCGCTGTACATGCTGACGTTCGACCCGGACGCGGCCGTGCGCGAGACGGCGGCGAAGACGTCCGCGGGCCTGCCGGACCGGATTCTCGGCTCCGCGCTGCGCGACGAGGACGTGCAGCCCCAGGTGCTGGGCTTCTTCCTGGGCATCCTGAAGGAGAAGGACGCCTACGCGGAGATGCTCATCCTCAACTCCAACACGCCCGACGATGCGGTCGCGGCGGTGGCGCGCGAGTGCAGCGCGAAGCTGGCGGAGACGATTGGTCAGAACCAGCTGCGTCTCTTGCGGCACGAGGACATCCTGCGCAACCTCTGCTCCAACGCGCAGGCGCAGGTGTCGCTCATCGACAGCGTCTGTGACTTCGCGGTGCGCAGCGGCCTGGTGCTGGCGGACGTGCCGCAGATGAAGGCCGCGCGCGTGCGCCTGTTCGGACCGGAGGCCGCCGAGGCGCCGCCGGACCCGGGCCCCACCGCGAGTCAGGTCCTCCAGGAGCTGGGCGGCGAGGTGGCGGACGAGAACGCCGCGCCGCTGGAGGAGGGCAAGCGGCTGACGCTGGCGCAGCGGCTGATGAAGATGTCCATCGCGGAGAAGATCAAGCTGGCGACGCTGGGCAACAAGGAGGCCCGCACGGCGCTCATCCGCGAGACGAACAAGCTGGTGGCCGTGGCCGTCATCCGCAGCCCGCGAATCACCGACGGCGAGGTGCTGTCCTTCGCGGCCAACCGCGCGATGATGGACGACGTCCTGCGCGTCATCTACAGCAACCGCGAGTGGACGAAGAACATCAAGGTGAAGCTGGCCCTGGTGAAGAACCCCAAGATACCGCTCACCGTCACCATGAAGTTCCTCAACTCGCTGCGCGACAACGACATCAAGGACCTGAGCCGCGACAAGAACGTGCCCGCGGCCGTGCAGGGGTTCGCCAAGAAGATGTTGGAGAAGAAGAGCACGCCCAAGAAGACCGACGACAAGTAAGGGGCGGGGTGGGGGAGCCTTCCGGACGGGAGGCTCGACCCCGGTGTCACACCGCCCCGGGCACCAGGTGCTCCGGGGCGTTCGAGGTGCTTCAGGCCGCGGCTTCGTCGGCGTCGGCCACGGCGGAGGCGGGCTCCTCCAGGAGCTGCTGGGCGATGACGAGCGCCTTCTTCGTCTTCTCACGCAGCTTCTCGTCGTTCTTGATGCGCGCGTAGAGCTTCGTCACGCGCTCCTCGTTGCGGACCGCGGTGGCCTCCAGCTCGGAGATGCGCTTGCGCAGCTCGTCCGCCTCGTCCGCCGCGCGGGTGCCCTGCTCGGACAGCTCCGCCTGGGTCTGCTCCAGTTGGCCGCGCAGCTCCTCGGCCTCGCGCTGCGCCGTGTCCACCTGGGCGCGCAGGCCCTCGGCCTCCTCGTGCGCGGCCTGCACGTCCCCTTCGAGCTGCCCGGTGCGGTTGCGCAGCTCCTCCAGCTCGGCGTTGAGTCCGGCGACCTGCGCGGCCTGCTGATCCAACTCCTCCTGGACGGTGGTGAGCCGGGCGGCGGCGCCGCGCGCCTCTTCCTTGGAGGTGGCGAGCTGCTGGTCCACGCGCTTGCGCTCCGCGGCGAGCGTGTCCGCGCGCGTGGTGAGCGTCTTGATCTGCGCGTCGCGCCGGGCCATCTCCGACTCGGCCGTGCTGGACTTCTGCTCCAGCTCCAGGTGCTGGTCCTTCAGCTCGACGATCTCCTGGTCCTTCTGGTTCAGCTCCGTCTTCAGGCGCAGGATCTCCTTGTCGCGCTTGTTGACGGCGTCGCGCAGGGCGAAGGTGTCCTTGTCGTTCTTCCCGACGGACGCGCGCGCGGTCTCCAGCTCGGTGGCCTTGCCCTCCAGCTCCGACTCCAGCTCGCGGACCCGGTCCTCGGCCTGGGCGGCCACGCCGCGCGAATCCTCGAGCGACGCCTGCAACTCGGCGACCTTGGCGCGCAGGTTGCGCAGCTCCGAGGCGTCGGCCGCGGACGTGACGGGCGCGGCCGGGGTGGCGGCCACGGGCGCGGCGGTGGGGCGCGAAGGCGTGGCCGGCGGGGTGCGCGCGGGCGGCGGGG